>NZ_DJDN01000039.1:0-27172 GCF_002431095.1 Pantoea sp. UBA5923
GGAGTCGTTCAGAGAGCGCAACAGCTAAATTGCAGAAAAATGACCGTTCGCTGCATTCCACAGCAAAAGGCCGCCTTATACGCGATTACCCACAAAGTTATCCACAATGCATCTCCAGACGAATTTTTGCGAGCAGCACGCAAACGTTTTCGCTACAATGCCCGGCGACGTCACGGATGCCCCTTTTCGGGGCGTTACCTGAAGTTTCGCCTCTTTTTATTAATAAGAAGATCGCTAAGCTTGATGTAACGCTCTTATTTACGCGAAACAAAGCCAAGGGATAAAACCACCATGCAACAACGTCGTCCTGTACGCCGCGCTCTGCTGAGTGTCTCAGACAAAGCGGGTATCCTTGAATTTGCTCAGGCGCTCTCCAGCCGCGGCGTCGAACTGCTCTCTACAGGCGGAACCGCTCGCCTGCTGGCCGATGCGGGTCTTGCGGTCACTGAAGTGTCTGACTACACCGGTTTCCCGGAAATGATGGATGGACGCGTTAAAACGCTGCACCCGAAAGTGCATGGCGGCATTCTGGGACGCCGCGGCCAGGATGACGCGATTATGGCGCAGCACGCCATTGAGCCTATCGATATGGTGGTCGTTAACCTTTATCCCTTCGCTCAAACCGTCGCTCGCGAAGGCTGTACGCTGGAAGATGCGGTCGAGAATATCGACATCGGCGGCCCAACCATGGTGCGCTCGGCGGCAAAGAACCATAAAGACGTCGCCATTGTGGTCAAGAGCAGCGACTACGACGCTATCGTTGCCGAGATGGACGCCAACGAAAATTCTCTGACGCTGGAAACGCGTTTCGACCTGGCTATTAAAGCGTTTGAGCATACGGCCGCCTACGACAGCATGATCGCCAACTACTTCGGTTCGCGGGTTCCCGCCTATCATGGCGAACGCGATCGGCCTGCCGGGCGCTTCCCGCGCACGCTGAACCTGAACTTCATTAAGAAGCAGGATATGCGTTATGGGGAGAACAGCCATCAGGACGCTGCCTTCTATATAGAAGAGAACGTGCAGGAAGCCTCAGTGGCGACCGCACAGCAGGTTCAGGGCAAGGCGCTCTCTTACAATAACATCGCCGATACCGACGCAGCGCTGGAGTGCGTGAAGGCGTTCAGCGAAGCGGCCTGCGTCATCGTCAAGCATGCCAATCCCTGCGGCGTCGCCGTTGGCGCATCGATCCTCGACGCTTACGAGCGCGCCTATAAAACCGATCCGACCTCTGCCTTCGGTGGCATTATCGCCTTTAACCGCGAGCTGGACGAAGCCACCGCGCAGGCGATCATCAGCCGTCAGTTTGTCGAAGTCATTATCGCGCCTTCCGCCAGCGAAGCGGCTTTAAAAGTCACGGCAGCGAAGCAGAACGTTCGCGTGCTGGTCTGCGGCCAGTGGCAGGAACGCGTCGCCGGTCTCGATTTTAAACGCGTAACCGGCGGTCTGCTGGTACAGGACCGCGATCTCGGCATGGTGGAAGCGAGCCAGCTGCGCGTCGTGAGCAAACGTCAGCCGAGCGAACAAGAGCTGCGCGACGCCCTCTTCTGCTGGAAGGTCGCGAAGTTTGTAAAATCCAACGCTATCGTTTATGCGCGTGACAATATGACTGTCGGCATCGGCGCTGGCCAGATGAGCCGTGTTTACTCCGCTAAAATCGCTGGCATCAAGGCCGCTGACGAAGGGCTGGAAGTGAAAGGCTCGGCGATGGCCTCAGATGCGTTTTTCCCGTTCCGCGACGGTATCGATGCGGCCGCTGCCGTCGGCGTCACCTGCGTTATCCAGCCGGGCGGGTCTATTCGTGACGATGAGGTTATCGCTGCGGCAGACGAGCATGGTATCGCCATGATCTTCACGGACATGCGCCACTTCCGCCATTAATTCTTCGGAGAGCAATATGAAAATTTTAGTGATTGGCAACGGCGGTCGTGAGCACGCGCTGGCCTGGAAAGCGGCGCAGTCGCCGCTGGCGGAAACGGTCTTCGTCGCGCCCGGCAATGCCGGTACTGCGCTGGAGCCAGCGCTGCAGAATGTCGATATCAGCCCTACCGATATCCCTGCCCTGCTGGCGTTTGCTCAGCGCGAGGCGATCGATTTGACCATCGTGGGGCCGGAAGCGCCGCTGGTTATTGGCGTAGTGGACGCGTTCCGCGCGGCGGGTCTGAAAATTTTCGGACCAACTAAAAATGCCGCGCAGCTGGAAGGTTCTAAAGCCTTTACCAAAGACTTTCTGGCCCGCCACCATATTCCGACCGCGGAATATCGCAACTTTACCGATGTCGAAGTAGCGCTGGCGTATCTGCGTGAGAAAGGCGCGCCTATCGTTATCAAGGCTGACGGCCTGGCTGCCGGTAAAGGTGTAATCGTCGCCATGACACTGGAAGAGGCGGAAGCCGCAGTCAAAGATATGCTGGCCGGCAACGCCTTTGGCGATGCAGGTCATCGTATTGTGATTGAAGAGTTTCTGGACGGCGAAGAAGCCAGCTTTATTGTTATGGTCGATGGCGAGAACGTCCTGCCGATGGCCACCAGCCAGGATCATAAACGCGTCGGCGACGGCGACACCGGCCCGAACACCGGTGGCATGGGCGCCTACTCTCCTGCGCCGGTGGTAACCGACGAGATCCACCAGCGCGTCATGGATCAGGTAATCTGGCCGACGGTACGCGGCATGGCGGCGGAAGGCAACGTCTATACCGGTTTCCTCTATGCCGGACTGATGATCGACCAGTCAGGTCAGCCGAAGGTAATTGAATTTAACTGCCGCTTCGGCGATCCGGAAACGCAGCCAATCATGCTGCGCCTGCAGTCGGATCTGGTTGAACTCTGCCTGGCGGCCTGCGACGGCACGCTGGATCAGAAGCATTCAGAGTGGGATCCGCGTCCGGCGCTGGGCGTGGTGCTGGCCGCTGGCGGCTACCCGGGCGACTACGTTAACGGTGAGCAGATCCACGGCCTGCCGCTGGAAGAAGTAGAAGATGGCAAAGTCTTCCATGCGGGCACGCGTCTGGATAACGATCTGGTGCTGACTAACGGTGGCCGCGTGCTCTGCGTCACCGCGCTGGGCGACGACGTGGCGGCAGCGCAAAAGCGCGCCTATGAGCTGGCTCAGCCCATCTCCTGGAACGGCAGCTTCTGCCGCCGCGATATTGGCTATCGCGCCATTAACCGCAAGTAAGCAAAAGGGCACGCTACGTGCCCTTTTCTTTAACCTAAAAGTCCTCTTCTTTCGGCTGCGAATCGCAGCTTTCTCCCGGTGCCGCGCGCAGCAGCTGCGTCCCTTCCGGCGCTTCGAGCCAGGAGACCAGCAACGGCGCGCTGCTGCGCTGCTGCTGTCGAACCAGCATCTGTAGCGCATAATCGTCAAAGGATGGCGACACCCGCTCCCCGTCGCAGGTAACAATCTGCTTCGCGCCCAGCCACTGCCCCTGCTTCAGGATTATGTGGCCGTTGAGCAGCGCATTGCTCTGCGCCAGCATACGCTGCGCGTCAAACTTATAGAGTTCTACCGTATCGGTATCGACCGCTTCGCGCCGATCGGCCAGCTGCCGTTGCATAAAGCTCAGGCTGCCGTCCTGATCGAAACGCAGCGTGACATCATTCGGTTGTTTGCCGCTGGTGTGGCGCGCCACGCTGACCAGCTTCTGCTCTTGCCACAGATAATCCGTGGTTTCCGTCGTATCGCCGTTAAAAGGCGTGTAGAGGGTACGCAGATGGATGGTGAGATGGCCGCTGTTTTTGCGCCAGATGCGCACCGCGCCGCGATCGGCAAGATAGCCGCTGGCGGTAAAGGGAGGCGTTTCGGGTGTTGAACTGCACCCGGAAAGCAAAAGAAGAGAAAGCAGGGCGAAACAGGAGGACGAACGCAGGTTCGGCATAACTGGCCCCTAATACAAAAGGGGCGAATTCGCCCCTTCTTTAAAATTCTGACCGCAGTGCGACGTCTTATTTAACAGAGTCTTTCAGCGCTTTACCAGACACGAATGCCGGTACGTTTGCCGCAGCGATTTTAATCTCTTTGCCAGTTTGCGGGTTACGACCGGTACGCTCAGCGCGGTGGTTCACTTTAAAAGTACCAAAACCAACCAGTTGTACAGCATCGCCTTCTTTCAGAGACTCAGTGATCGCAGCCAGAGTAGATTCCAGAGCCGCTTTAGCCTGGGTTTTTGACAGGTCCGCTTTTTCCGCGATCACATCAATCAGTTGAGTCTTGTTCATAAGTTATCCTTAAAGTGTATTTATCGCTTGCTAAGCAACGAGTGCGAGGGAAAAGCCATATTCTGGCACTCTTCAGCCTGCACGCACCGATAGCCACAATTTTCAGCCCCCCAAATGTAGACCAGAGAGGGGGCCGATGTGAAGCCTCCAGGCTCGCTAATTCAGGCCTGAAGTCACGTTTTCCCGCCTTACTGCTGAAAATTTATACCGATGTTGCTGATTCCCGCCTCCCGCAGGTCCGAACGCAATCCTTTGATCAATTCAAGGTCTCGCTCTTCGCAGTCGGCAAGCAGGCGGAAAATCTCCCATTGCAGGTCCCATTCATCGATGACGGCAGGGTTTTCGCGCAGCTCTTCGTCGCTCATTTCGCGTCCGGCCTGGGTCATTTCCAGCATCGCAACGGTGGTGATGGACGTTTTGCTGACTTCAATCGCATGCTCGAGGGTTTCACCGCTCAGCATAGCGTGCAGCGCTTCGCTTAATGCCACGCAGGCGTCGATGGCCGGATAAACCCCGTACACTTCAAACGCATCGCCATCGGGAATCGCGGCTTCAAGCTTTTCCAGCTGGCTGTCGAAATTAATTTTGGCGTCTTTGACCGTCAGGCTTTCCCAGATGAGATCGAGAAGACGGCGATAAAGCGCGGGATCGGCAAATTCCGTCTGCTGGCAGAATGCCCAGTAATTGGGGAACATACGCTCGCACAGGCAAGCCATAAACGTCAGATGCTGCCAGCTTTCCAGCTTCGCCAGACGCAGGTGAACGGGGTTTTGTAACATGAACAGGGCTCTTCATCGTTTAGCTGGCGGCAGTGTACCGCAAAAGCGCCGCGCGCACAGCGTTAAAGCGCGTTTTGCCAGCGCTGAAAAGCGGTGCGGTTAGACGCGACGGCATCGGCCCAGCGCGTCGGTTCCGGCAGGCGATAACCGCCCATGCAGTTTTCCACCCACTGCAGCGCGCTGTCCAGGCTGACGCGGTGTCCGGTCGCCACGAAAAGCGGATTGCAGCGCGCTTTGCTGCGCCATACCCAGCCGATCTGTTCGCCCTTGTCTATCAGCGGCTGACGCGAGCCAGGCTCGGCCCCCAGCTCGGCAAAACGGCCACACAGGCGCTTTTTCGCCACGCCGATGGTCGGCACGTCCACCATTAAGCCAAAATGCGAGGCGACGCCGAGACGACGCGGGTGTGAGATGCCATGTCCGTCGACGAACAGCAGATCCGGCTTGCGTTCAAGGGTTTCCCACGCCGCCAGCAGCGCAGGATATTCACGGAAGGAAAGAAAGCCGGGAATATAGGGCATGGTAGTGGCGATACGCGCCACACGATGCTCCACCAGCTTCAGAGAGGGATATTCGAGGATAACCAGGGCGGCGCGAGTCACCGCCCCTTCCTGTTCGAATCCGACATCGGCGCCGCCGATAAAACGCGGAGGCAGGACGTCGAAATCATCCTGCCGCACCACCTCTGCAGCGCGCTGAAGCTGCTCCGCGCGCAGTGCAGCAATGTCCATATTTACTCCTGATGATATTGGCCTGAGAGACGGTGTACCGCCTCAACAAACACGCCTGCATGCTCTGGCGGCACATCCTGATGAATGCCATGTCCCAGGTTGAAGACGTGACCGCTGCCCGCGCCGAAGCCCTCGAGAATGCCCGCGACTTCCTGCTCAATACGCACAGCTGGCGCATAAAGCATAGACGGATCCATGTTGCCCTGCAGCGCGACTTTGTCGCCTACGCGGCGACGCGCCTCGCCAATATCGGTGGTCCAGTCGAGACCGAGCGCATCGCAGCCGGTCGCGGCCATTGCTTCCAGCCACTGTCCGCCGCCTTTGGTAAACAGCGTAATCGGCACGCGGCGGCCTTCGTTCTCATGCAGCACGCTGTCGACGATTTTATGCATGTAGTAGAGCGAGAACTCCAGATAGTCGCGGCCCGTCAGCACGCCGCCCCAGGTGTCGAACACCATTACCGACTGCGCGCCCGCGCGGATCTGCGCGTTGAGATAGAGAATAACGCTGTCCGCCAGCTTATCGAGCATCGCATGCAGCGTAGCGGGATCGGCGTACATCATTTTCTTGATTTTGGTAAAGGCTTTGCTGCTGCCCCCTTCCACCATATAGGTCGCCAGCGTCCAGGGACTGCCGGAAAAGCCGATCAGCGGCACTTCGCCGTTGAGGTTTTTGCGAATGGTGCGTACCGCGTTCATCACATAGCCGAGTTCCTGCTCCGGATCGGGCACCGGCAGTTTGTCGACATCGGCGCGGCAGGTAATCGGACTGGAAAAACGCGGGCCTTCGCCGGTTTCGAAGTAAAGTCCAAGGCCCATCGCATCGGGGATCGTCAGGATATCGCTGAAGAGGATCGCCGCATCAAGCGGATAGCGGCGCAGCGGCTGCAGGGTCACTTCACACGCCAGCTCGGCGTTCTTGCACAGCGACATAAAATCGCCAGCTACGGCGCGCGTCGCTTTGTATTCCGGCAAATAACGTCCGGCTTGTCGCATCATCCATACCGGCGTGATATCAACCGGTTGACGTAAAAGGGCGCGCAGATAACGATCGTTCTTCAGTTCACTCATTTCAGGACTCTCTCAATTTCAGGCGCGTAGTGTAACACTTCTTAGAGTTCGCCGCGGCAGATGGCGACAGTATCTTCAATCAGCCGGCGCGCCACGGTGCCCGGCGGCGGCAACATCGGCAGCGCGTCGTAGCGATACCAGCCAGCGTCCAGCAGCTCTTTATTGTCGATTTGCAGTTCGCCACCGTCATAGTCCGCCATAAACGCCATCATCAGCGAATGAGGGAACGGCCAGGGCTGCGAGGTCACGTAGCGCAGATTCCTGACGCGGACATTGCTCTCCTCCATCACCTCGCGCGCGACCGCCTGCTCCAGCGTCTCGCCCACTTCGACAAATCCCGCCAACACGGTGTAGATGCTGTTGCGATGACGCGCATGGTTCGCCAGCAATATCTCTTCGCCGCGCCGGATGGCGACAATAATGCAGGGCGCGATTTGCGGATAGTAACGTTCACGGCAGTGTCCGCACAGGCAGGCGTTTTCATGTCGGCTCAGATGCATTTCGTGGCCGCAGTAGCCGCAGAAGCGATGGGAGCGATAAAACTCCGCCAGCTGTACGGCGCGCCCGGCAAGCTGAAACAGTCCCGCCTCTTCATCGATCAGCTGGCGTACTGAAAACATATCGCGATCGCGATTTTCACATATCAGCCATACCGTTTCGCCTTGCCACTCGCCGACAGGCTGCGCCTTGCTTCCTGTCAGCTTAAACGTAGCGGCGCTGCCGTGTGGCAGATCGCCCTGCGGCAACCAAAGTTTCTGTTCATGGCTGACAATCCACCATCCAGCGTCTACGCTTGAGATCTCACGTTGCATATAATCGTCATCCTTAGCGTCGAAATTGATACGCTGAAGTCCTGATGTTAAGTGTGTAGACAAACAACTATACCCTAAATCGTTCAGCTTGCAGGCGGCCTGGCGCCAGCCGAAGCATCAACGGTAGAGGGATTTTATTTACATGGAGTCAGAAATGCTTAACCAGTTAAATGTCCTGACCGAGCGCGTAGGTGGCAGTAACGAACTGGTAGATTCGTGGCTGGACGCCCGTCGCCAGCTATTGGTTTCTTATTACCACCTGGTTGGGCTGAAGCCTAACAAAGAAGCGCTAACGACTTTAGACGAGCAGGCGCTCGACAACTTTTGTCACGGCCTGGTTGACTATCTTTCCGCCGGTCACTTCAGCATGTATGAGCGCATCATCAATGAGATGGAAGGCGACAGCCCGATGATTGCCGCCGCGCAGGTTTATCCCCCGCTGGAAGCCAATACCGAACGTTTGATGCAGCTCTATGATGGCCATCTGCAGCAGTCGATTGACGATGACAACTGCGTCGATTTTCAGCTGGCGCTGTCAGAAGTAGGCGAAGTGCTTGAAGCGCGCTTCACGCTGGAAGATAAGCTGATCCAGCTTGCCTGGGACAACAGACTGGTACGCGCACCGGTAGCGAATGACAGCAGCCAGCTGTCGCGTCCGGCTTAAATTCAATCAGTTGTAAAGTTCTTGTTATTCTGTAAAAGCCCTTTTATGCTGAATGGGTTTTCGACGATAACGTCGAAAACCCGTTTTTGTTTTTGAGCTACTCACTGTTTGTTATGTAGCCAACGTAAACGAGATTTCTGCCGTGGTGCGCGCCACCCTGCGTAAAAGGGCAAGCGTAACCGCCAGAAAATCGTTTACCTATCTTGTCGGAGTGCCCGTAAGGGCTGAGACCGTTAATTCGGGATCCGCGGAACCTGATCAGGTTAGAACCTGCGAAGGGAACAAGAGTAAACATCATCAGTACGCTGGCGCTTTTTGCCTGCCGTTTCTGTTACTCCTTCCGAACTCCGGACAAGCAACGTTCCCCTTTCAACAGGAAAATTGCTATGTCTATGACCAAAACCACCCGTCGTGAACAGCGCGCTCAGGCGCAGGCGTTTATCAATGCGCTTCAGGGCGGCGTCGCCTTTCCCAACTCGAAACGTATCTGGATCCAGGGCAGCCGGGACGATATTCGCGTGCCGATGCGGGAAATCCAGCTCAGTCCAACGCTGCTCGGCGGCGATAAACACCAGCCGCGCTATGAAGAGAATGAGGCGGTGCCGGTTTACGATACCGCTGGCCCTTATGGCGATCCCGATGCCGTTATCGATGTCCAGCGCGGCCTGGCGAAGCTGCGCGCCGACTGGATTGCCGCGCGCGACGATAGCGAAACGCTGAAGCACACCAGCTCGCGCTATACGCAGCAGCGTCTGGCAGACGACGGGCTCGATCATTTGCGTTTCGATCAGCTGCCGCAGCCCCGGCGCGCAAAAGCGGGACGCCGCGTCACCCAGCTCCACTACGCGCGTCAGGGCATTATCACGCCGGAAATGGAGTTTATCGCGCTGCGCGAGAATATGGGCCGCGAGCGCATTGTCAGCGACGTGCTGCGACAGCAGCACGCTGGCCATAGCTTCGGTGCGCAGCTGCCGGAAAACATCACCCCTGAGTTTGTGCGCCAGGAAGTGGCTGCCGGTCGCGCCATTATTCCCGCGAACATCAACCATCCTGAATCGGAGCCGATGATTATCGGCCGCAACTTCCTGGTGAAGGTTAACGCCAACATCGGCAACTCGGCAGTGACTTCCTCTATTGAGGAGGAGGTAGAGAAACTGGTCTGGTCGACGCGCTGGGGCGCCGATACCGTTATGGATCTCTCGACGGGCCGCTATATCCATGAAACACGCGAGTGGATCCTGCGCAACAGCCCGGTGCCCATCGGGACGGTGCCGATTTATCAGGCGCTGGAGAAGGTAAACGGCGTCGCCGAAAACCTCGACTGGGAGGTGTTTCGTGACACCCTGCTGGAGCAGGCGGAGCAAGGCGTCGACTACTTCACCATCCACGCCGGCGTACTGCTGCGCTATGTGCCGATGACGGCAAAGCGGCTGACTGGCATAGTCTCGCGCGGCGGGTCGATTATGGCGAAATGGTGCCTGTCGCATCACCGCGAAAGCTTCCTTTACGAACACTTTCGCGAGATTTGCGAAATCTGCGCCGCCTACGACGTTTCACTGTCGCTTGGCGACGGCCTGCGTCCCGGCTCGATTCAGGATGCCAACGACGAGGCGCAGTTTGCGGAACTGCATACGCTGGGCGAGCTGACAAAGATCGCCTGGGAATATGACGTCCAGGTGATGATCGAGGGCCCCGGCCATATTCCTATGCAGATGATCCGCCGCAATATGACCGAGCAGCTGGAACACTGCCACGAAGCGCCTTTCTATACGCTTGGCCCGCTGACTACTGATATCGCGCCCGGCTACGATCACTTCACCTCCGGCATTGGGGCCGCCATGATTGGCTGGTTCGGCTGCGCGATGCTCTGCTATGTCACCCCCAAAGAGCATCTTGGCCTGCCGAATAAAGAGGACGTTAAGCAGGGCCTTATCACCTATAAGATCGCCGCCCATGCTGCGGATCTGGCGAAGGGCCACCCCGGCGCGCAGATCCGTGATAACGCCATGTCTAAAGCGCGTTTTGAATTCCGCTGGGAGGATCAGTTCAATCTGGCGCTCGATCCCCATACCGCACGCGCCTATCACGACGAAACCCTGCCGCAGGAATCGGGCAAAGTGGCCCACTTCTGCTCGATGTGCGGGCCGAAATTCTGCTCGATGAAAATCAGCCAGGAAGTGCGCGACTACGCGGCAAAGCAGGAAAACGAGGCGCAGCCAATCGAAATCGGCATGCAGCGGATGTCGGAAACCTTTCGCCGCCGCGGCGGCGAACTTTATCACTCAGCCGATGCGCTGAACGAGGAGAAACTATGAACGCCCCTTTTCCCGCCACGGCCCCGCGCTTAGGCCTTTATCCGGTGGTAGACAGCGTCGAGTGGATTGCGCGACTGCTGGAGGCTGGGGTACGCACGATCCAGCTGCGCATCAAAGATCAACAGGATGAGGCGGTAGAGCCTGCGATCGTGGAGGCGATTGCGCTCGGCAAGCGGTATCAGGCGCGTCTGTTTATCAATGACTACTGGCGGCTGGCGATTAAACATCACGCCTATGGCGTGCATCTTGGTCAGGAAGATCTGGACGTCGCTAACCTGAACGCCATTCGTGAAGCGGGCCTGCGGCTGGGCGTTTCGACTCACGATGACGCCGAGCTGGATCGCGCGCTGGCGATACGTCCTTCCTATATCGCGCTGGGACATATCTTTCCGACCCAGACCAAGGCGATGCCGTCCGAGCCGCAAGGGCTGTCTGAACTGCAGCGGCACATCGCGCGGCTTAAAGGCGTTTCTACCGTGGCGATTGGCGGTATCAGCATTGCGCGCGCGCCGGAGGTGCTGGCGACCGGCGTCGGCAGTATTGCCGTCGTCAGCGCCATTACGCAGGCGCCAGACTGGCGCGCCGCAACGCAGAAGTTGCTGACGCTGGCGGAACCGCAGCCAGAGGCTTAAACCTGAAGGCGTCTCGCAAAAGACGCCTGGTTTCTGCAACAGCAGTAAAAAAGCTGGAAGAGGGCGCGCAGCGATATTCTTTCTCTCTCGCGCCGTTTTTCTGTTTCGCTACAGTGGCTGTCGCCGGGCAATGTTGCCTGGCCAGGGCCGGACCTCCCCTCACCCTCTCTGGCCCTGCCCTCTGCTACTTAGTCAGGAGGATCTCATGCTGCAAGGAGTGTGGCGAATCTTCGCCCGCGCAGGCGGCTATCGCGCGCTCGACGGCCTCGCCTACTTTTGCCAGCGCCTGCTCAACGCGATCGTCCAGCGTTACCGCAAAGCTCAACCGCAAACAGTTGCGGTATTTACCCGACGCAGAAAAAAGCGATCCGACCGCTATCTGGATATGAGAATCGCGCAGCTCGCGGTTAAGCCGTACGGCATCAAAGGCTTCCGGCAGTTCGACCCACATCATAAAGCCGCCCTGCGGACGAGAAACGCAGATGCCGCATGGAAAATAGTGGCGCACCCAGCAGCTAAAGCTGTCGTAGTTGCGCTGATAAAACTGACGCATACGCCGCAGGTGCGGCTGATAGTAACCCTGACGAATAAACTCCGCCATCGCATGCTGCGCCAGGGTATTGCTCGAACCCGTAGCGATATATTTCATATGCAGCACGCGATCGCGATATCGTCCCGGCGCAACCCAACCGGTGCGCAGGCCGGGCGCGACCGTTTTCGAAAAAGAGCTGCACAGCAGTACCCGGCCGTCTACGTCCAGCGATTTCAGCGTGGCAGGTCGCGGATACTCCCAGGCCAGCTCGCCGTAGACATCATCCTCAATGACCGCCACGTCAAAACGCTGCGCCAGCGTCAACAGCGCGCGCTTACGCGCTTCCGGCATAATAAAGCCCAACGGATTATTGCAGTTAGGCACGACCATGACCGCTTTGATTGGCCACTGCTCAAACGCCAGTTCAAGCGCCTCCAGACTAATGCCGGTGACCGAATCGGTTGGGATTTCAATCGCCCGAATGCCGAAGCCGCGCAGCGTCTGCATGATGCCGTGAAACGATGGCGACTCTACCGCGATAATATCGCCTGGCTCGCATATCGCACGAATCGAAACCGACAGCGCCTCATGGCAGCCGGTGGTAATGACGATATCGTCAGCCGACAGCTGGCAGCCGCTGTCGATCGCCAGGCGCGCCACCTGTTCGCGCAGGCTGGTTACGCCGTAAAGATTGTCGTAGCTGAGAAGCTGCGTTTCCTGCCGCTGCGCCTGACGACTGAGGATTTTCCACAAGGGTTTAAGGGTGGGCTGAGAGAGATTCGGCATGCCGCTACCCAGCTGGAGCACGTCCCTTTCCAGGCGACTCTCGAGCAGATCCAGCACCGATTCCCACTGCGTGATCTCTACCGGACGCTGCACCGGACGCGTCAGCGCCGGTACCGGCGGCGCGGCCTTACGCGTCGAAACAAAATAGCCGGAGCGCGGCTGCGGCGTAATCAGCTGCTTCTCCTCCAGCACATGATACGCCTGCTGCACGGTGCTGATGCTAACGCCATGCTCAAGACTCAGACTGCGCACTGACGGCAGCTTCTCGCCGCTGCGGTAAAGCCCCTGCTCAATACGCTGCGCCAGATGCATCGCCAGCTGCTGATAACGCGTCATGTCCGGCTCCCTTCAAAGGAAAGAGGTAGAAAACAGTACAGATACGTCATTTTTTTACCATTCAGATGTCGCTTGCGGCAATCTGTATGTTAAATAAAATCGAACTTTGCGTCTGTATCCTTTTCGTCCTCAGGAAGACACTACTCCTCAGTTCACCTGATGAGGAAAGGAAAATGGGATACGAAGAAAACTGTGCGGCAAAACCTTTCTCGGTTACGCCCTGGTCGCTGGTGCGCGCCATTGTGTGCAGCCTGAGAGCGCTCCACCAGCAGCGTAAGACTCGCCTGATCCTGTTACAGCTGAGCGATGCGCAGCTAAAAGATATTGGCCTCACGCGCGGTGATATTGAGCATGAACGAAGATAGCTAAACCAAAGACTCATAAGGCGCGAGAAGCGCGGTTAAAAAATCGATGACCGTTTGCGTGCGTCTGGGTGTCAGTCGGCGCTCAAGACGCAGCACCCACATATTTACTCTCTCAGTGCGCCACGCTTTTAATATTTCGACCACGGCGCCGCTGGCAAAATCAGACGCGCCAAGCCAGGAAGGTGCCCAGCCAATGCCGCAGCCAGCGCGTACCATCTGCCATGCCGCCTGCCCGTCGTCAAAAAGATAGCGTGAGGCGGGTTCCCAGCGCACCGCTTTGCCATCTTCGGGCGAATTAAAACGCCAGGCGTCCGCTCGTCCTTTATTGAGATTCCAGAAACCGATCTGGGAATGTGTGCTGAGATCGAAAGGCGTGCAGGGTTCGCCGTGTTGCCTGAGATAATCTGGCGTCGCGCAGGCGACCCAGGGAAAGCTAAACAGCTTGCGGGCAGAATGGCCTGGCCAGGCTTCCAGCGCGCCGGAACGAATCGCAAAGTCAAAGCCGCCACTGGCTAAATCCACCATCGCGTCGCTGAAATGCATCTCCAGCGAAATTTCAGGATGATCAGCAAGAAAGGCTGGCAGCGCAGGCATGATACAGACGCGTCCAAAAGAGGACGGAACCGAGATGCGCACCCGGCCCGCAGCGCCCTCGTTTTCAATGCCGCTAAGGGCATTCTCTACCTGGTTGACCTCTTCAAGCAGTCCGCGTGCCAGCATCAGCATTCTCTCGCCTTCCCCGGTCAGCGACAGGGCATGCGTCGTTCGGTGCAGAAGACGCACGCCATGCTGGCTCTCGAACCGGCTTAACGCTTTGGATACGGCCGACGTAGTGGTGCCGGCGCGGCGTGCAGCTTCGGCGAATGATCCTGCTTCAACGATACGCGCGAACCAGAGTAGCTGCGTGAGGCTGGATGAAAAGATCGGTGTTGCCATCAGGTCAATATCTCCTTGCTGCGCCGCAGCCTACAAGCGCCTGGTTTCGGCTGATAACGTTGAGCTTCTTAAAGGAGATCATCATATGAAATTTTTAGTTTTACTCACACCCGTCGCCGGGCGCGAACCGGCGGAGTTTAAACCCTATGCGGTTGCAGAGATGCAGGCGGTATGGAATGACTATAAAGCTGGCACGCTGCGGGAGATCTACTTCTCTCCCGGCCCATTGATTATCAGCGTGATTTACGAAACCTCGTCCCGTGACGAACTGCAGCAGGCTGTCGACCATCTTCCTATGGTCGAAGCCGGTTTGCTCTCTTTTCAACTTATTGAACTGGGCCCAATGCACAGCTTCGAGGTGCTGTTCGCCCCTGCTGCTGCGTAAAAAGTTCAGGCGCTTTTATTGCCCTGACGTCACTGCCTCTCAGGACGACTGCAATCTGGCTGCCCCTAATTCGTCCGACCCCTCTTTTGCGCCCATAAAAAAACCCTGCCGAAGCAGGGTTTTTATTAAGCGAAGAACGGTTAGTCGTTATCGCTGCCGCCGAGACCGGCGTTCAACAGTTCAGCCAGGCTTGCAGAGGCTTCATCCGCAGTAACCTGCGGAGCAACCGGCGCTTCGCCCGCCTGACGGCGACGCATACGATCCTGATGGTAAGCGTAACCGGTACCGGCCGGGATCAGACGACCCACGATAACGTTCTCTTTCAGACCGCGCAGTTCGTCGCGCTTGCCTGCAACAGCGGCTTCGGTCAGGACACGAGTCGTCTCCTGGAACGAGGCTGCCGAGATGAACGATTCGGTTGCCAGCGACGCTTTGGTGATACCCAGCAGATCGCGCATGTAGGTTGCGCCGATTTTGCCGTTCGCTTCCAGATCGCGGTTAGAGATCTTGATGCGAGAGACTTCTGCCTGCTCACCTTCCAGGAAGTCGGTGCTTCCCGCGCTCATGATGGTTGCTTTACGCAGCATCTGGCGAACGATGACTTCGATGTGCTTATCGTTAATCTTAACGCCCTGCAGGCGGTAAACTTCCTGCACTTCGTTAGTGATGTAACGGGTCACAGCATGGACGCCACGCAGACGCAGAATGTCGTGCGGAGATTCCGGACCGTCGGAAACCACGTCACCACGTTCTACGCGCTCACCTTCAAACACGTTGAGCTGACGCCATTTCGGAATCATCTCTTCGTAAGGCTCGCTGCCATCAACCGGCGTGATCACCAGACGACGTTTACCTTTGGTCTCTTTACCGAAGGAGATGATGCCGCTGATCTCCGCCAGGATTGCTGGCTCTTTCGGACGACGCGCTTCGAACAGGTCAGCAACGCGCGGCAGACCACCGGTAATATCCTTGGTACCGCCAGATTCCTGAGGCACACGCGCCAGGGTGTCACCAGAGCTGATTTTCTTACCGTCTTCCAGCTGAACGATCGCTTTGCCCGGCAGGAAGTACTGAGCCGGCATGTCGGTGCCCGGAATCAGAACATCTTCGCCCTGCTCATCAACGATTTTCAGCGCCGGACGCAGGTCTTTACCGCCTGAAGTACGCTCAGCGGTATCCAGAACCACCAGCGAAGAGAGACCAGTCAGTTCGTCAGTCTGACGCGTGATGGTCTGACCATCAATCATGTCAGTAAAGCGAATGTAGCCGCTTACTTCGGTGATAACCGGCATGGTGTGCGGATCCCAGTTTGCTACGGTTTCGCCCGCTGCAACCTGCTCGCCGTCGCCTTTCGCCATGATCGCGCCGTAAGGGACTTTATAGCTCTCTTTAGTACGGCCAAACTCATCGATCATTTTCAGTTCGACGTTACGTGAAGTAATAACCAGTTTGCCAGCGGAGTTGGTTACCGACTTAGCGTTGGTCAGTTTGATAGTACCTTTGTTCTTCACCTGAATGCTGGATTCTGCTGCCGCACGCGATGCCGCACCACCGATGTGGAACGTACGCATGGTCAGCTGTGTACCCGGCTCACCGATGGACTGTGCCGCGATAACACCGATCGCTTCACCTTTGTTGATGATGTGACCACGCGCCAGGTCGCGACCGTAGCAGTGGGCGCACACACCAAAATCGGTTTCACAGCTTACAACAGAGCGAACTTTGATGGTGTCGACAGAGTTCTGTTCAACCACATCACACCAGTGCTCATCCAGCAGCGTATTACGCGGAACCAGTATGTCAGCGGTGCCCGGCTTCAGCACATCTTCAGCCGTCACACGGCCAAGCACGCGCTCGCGCAGCGGTTCTTTAACGTCGCCGCCTTCGATAACCGGCGTCATCATGATGCCTTCGAAGGTGCCGCAGTCATCTTCAGTTACGACCAGATCCTGAGCAACGTCAACCAGACGACGCGTCAGATAACCGGAGTTCGCCGTTTTCAGTGCGGTATCCGCCAGACCTTTACGCGCACCGTGGGTCGAGATGAAGTACTGGAGTACGTTCAGACCTTCACGGAAGTTCGCCGTAATCGGCGTCTCGATGATGGAGCCATCCGGCTTCGCCATCAGACCACGCATACCGGCCAGCTGACGAATCTGTGCCGCAGAACCACGCGCACCAGAGTCGGCCATCATAAAGATGCTGTTAAAGGAAACCTGTTTCTCTTCTTCGCCGTCACGGTTAATCACGGTTTCAGTTGAGAGGTTTTCCATCATCGCCTTCGCTACGCGCTCGTTCGCCGCAGCCCAGATATCGATGACTTTGTTGTAACGCTCACCCGCGGTAACCAGACCAGACTGGAACTGCTCCTGGATCTCAGCCACTTCCGCTTCCGCTTCGGTGATGATTTCCACTTTCTTCTCTGGAATAACCATGTCGTCGATGCCGACAGACGCGCCTGAACGGGCTGCGTAAGCGAAACCGGTGTACATGGTCTGGTCAGCAAAGATAACGGTCGGCTTCAGGCCCAAAATGCGGTAACAGGTGTTCAGCATTTTGGAGATAGCTTTTTTGCCCAGCGCCTGGTTAACGATGGAGAACGGCAGACCTTTTGGCACGATCATCCACAGGATGGCGCGGCCGATAGTGGTGTCAATGATGCTGGTTTTAGCAACCCACTCATCCTGCTCGTTTTTCTCGTGTTCGGTAATACGAACCTTAACGCGAGCGTGCAGCGATGCGAGGCCAGCGCGATAAACACGCTCAGCTTCTTTCGGGCCGGTCAGCACCATGCCTTCGCCCTTGGCGTTAACACAGTCACGGGTCATATAGTACAGACCCAGTACAACGTCCTGAGACGGAACGATGATTGGTTCGCCGTTCGCCGGAGACAGAATGTTGTTGGTAGACATCATCAGCGCACGCGCTTCCAGCTGGGCTTCCAGCGTCAGCGGTACGTGAACAGCCATCTGGTCACCATCGAAGTCGGCGTTATAGGCCGCACACACCAGCGGGTGCAGCTGGATCGCTTTACCTTCGATCAGAACCGGTTCAAACGCCTGGATACCCAGACGGTGCAGCGTCGGCGCACGGTTCAGCAGAACCGGGTGTTCGCGGATAACTTCATCCAGGATATCCCAGACAACCGCTTCTTCGCGCTCAACCATTTTCTTCGCGGCTTTGATGGTGGTGGCCAGGCCACGCAGCTCCAGCTTGCCGTAGATAAAGGGTTTGAACAGCTCCAGCGCCATTTTCTTCGGCAGGCCGCACTGATGCAGACGCAGGTATGGACCTACGGTGATAACAGAACGACCGGAGTAGTCAACGCGCTTACCGAGCAGGTTCTGACGGAAACGACCCTGCTTACCTTTGATCATATCGGCCAAAGATTTCAGCGGACGCTTGTTAGAACCGGTGATCGCACGACCGCGACGACCGTTATCCAGCAGGGCGTCGACCGCTTCCTGCAGCATACGTTTTTCGTTGCGTACGATGATGTCCGGCGCAGCCAGATCCAGCAGACGCTTCAGACGGTTGTTACGGTTGATAACGCGACGATACAGATCGTTCAGATCCGACGTTGCGAAACGACCGCCGTCCAGCGGAACCAGCGGGCGCAGATCCGGCGGCAGCACCGGCAGCACAGTCAGGATCATCCACTCCGGCTTGTTGCCGGACTGTACGAACGCTTCCAGCAGCTTGATGCGCTTGGTCAGCTTCTTACGCTTGGTCTCGGAGTTGGTTTCGTTCAGCTCTTCACGCAGCTGCTCGCACTCTTGCTCCAGATCCATATTTTTCAGCAGAGCCTGGATCGCTTCGGCACCCATTTTCGCGTCAAATTCGTCACCGAACTCTTCCAGCGCGTCAAGGTACTGCTCTTCGGTCAGAATCTGACGTTTTTCGAGGTTGGTCATGCCACCTTCGACAACAACGTAAGATTCGAAATAGAGCACGCGTTCGATATCGCGCAGCGGCATATCCAGCAGCAGGCCGATACGGGACGGCAGCGACTTCAGGAACCAGATGTGCGCGGTCGGAGAAGCCAGTTCGATGTGACCCATGCGCTCACGACGCACTTTGGTCTGGGTCACTTCGACGCCGCACTTCTCACAGATCACGCCGCGATGTTTCAGGCGCTTGTACTTACCGCACAGGCACTCGTAATCTTTTACCGGTCCGAAAATACGGGCGCAGAAAAGACCGTCACGCTCTGGCTTGAAGGTACGGTAGTTAATGGTTTCCGGCTTTTTCACTTCACCGAAAGACCAGGAACGGATCATGTCTGGCGAAGCCAGCGCAATTTTGATCGCATCAAACTCTTCGGTTTTAGTTTGCGCTTTCAGAAACTTAAGTAAGTCTTTCACGGATTAGCTCCCGTCGGAGTGGAACTCTCAGGGGCGCGCAGCCGAAACTCCGCGCCCCATAACCAGTACTTGCGAGTGCTTACTCGTCTTCCAGCTCGATGTTGATGCCCAGCGAGCGAATCTCTTTCAACAGTACGTTGAAGGATTCCGGCATGCCCGGTTCCATCTGATGGTTGCCGTCGACGATGTTTTTATACATCTTCGTACGACCGTTCACGTCATCAGACTTAACGGTAAGCATTTCCTGCAGGGTGTATGCCGCGCCGTATGCTTCCAGCGCCCACACTTCCATCTCACCGAAGCGCTGACCACCAAACTGTGCTTTACCACCCAGCGGCTGCTGAGTAACCAGGCTGTAAGAGCCGGTGGAACGCGCATGCATCTTGTCATCAACCAGGTGGTTGAGTTTCAGCATGTACATGTAGCCCACAGTAACCGGACGCTCGAACTGCTCGCCGGTACGGCCGTCAAACAGCGTGATCTGGCCGGAAGTCGGCAAATCGCCCAGCTGAAGCAGCTCTTTGATTTCGCTCTCTTTCGCACCGTCAAACACTGGCGTAGCGATCGGCATACCTTTTTTCAGGTTCTCAGCCAGACGCAACACTTCATCATCAGAGAAGGTGTTGAGGTCGACGCGCTGACGCACGTCCGCGCCCAGGTCATAGGCACGCTGGATGAACTCGCGCAGTTTCGCGACTTCTTCCTGACGCTTCAGCATGGCGTTGATCTTGTCGCCGATACCTTTCGCCGCCATACCCAGATGCGTTTCCAGGATCTGACCGATGTTCATACGTGACGGTACGCCCAGCGGGTTCAGTACGATGTCGACCGGCGTGCCGTTCTCGTCGTAAGGCATATCTTCGATCGGGTTGATCTTAGAGATAACACCTTTGTTACCGTGACGGCCTGCCATCTTGTCGCCAGGCTGAATCTGACGTTTAACGGCCAGGTAGACTTTGACGATTTTCAGCACGCCCGGCGCGAGATCGTCGCCCTGGGTGATCTTACGACGCTTGGCTTCGAGTTTTTTCTCAAACTCGTGCTTCAGTTCGTCGTACTGCTCAGCCAGCTGCTCCAGCGCGTTCTGCTTCTCTTCGTCGGTCAGGCCCAGCTCCAGCCAGCGCTCACGCGGCAGCTTGTCGAGCTTGTCGGCTTCAACGCCGCCGGAGATCAGCACCGCCTGGATACGGCCGAACAGGCCCGCTTCGAGGATCTGCAGTTCTTCAGACAGGTCTTTCTTCGCCTGCTTCAGCTGCATCTCTTCGATTTCCAGCGCACGCTTGTCTTTTTCCACGCCATCGCGGGTAAAGACCTGTACGTCGATAACCGTACCGGAAACGCCGTTCGGCACGCGCAGTGACGAATCTTTCACGTCAGACGCTTTTTCGCCAAAGATAGCGCGCAGCAGTTTCTCTTCCGGCGTCAGCTGGGTTTCACCTTTCGGCGTTACCTTGCCCACCAGAATGTCGCCGCCGGTCACTTCCGCACCGATATAAACGATGCCGGATTCATCCAGTTTAGAGAGCGCAGCTTCACCCACGTTCGGGATATCAGCGGTGATCTCTTCTGGCCCCAGCTTGGTGTCGCGAGACACGCACGCCAGTTCCTGAATATGGATGGTGGTGAAACGGTCTTCCTGAACCACACGCTCGGAAACGAGGATGGAGTCTTCGAAGTTGTAGCCGTTCCACGGCATGAACGCGACGCGCATGTTCTGGCCAAGCGCCAGTTCGCCCAGGTCGGTTGACGGACCGTCAGCCAGCACGTCGCCGCGCTCGACCGGCTCGCCCAGCGACACACACGGCATCTGGTTGATGCAGGTGTTCTGGTTAGAACGGGTGTACTTAGTCAGGTTGTAGATGTCGATACCCGCTTCGCCCGGATACATCTCATCTTCGTTAACTTTGATAACGATACGAGAAGCATCAACGTACTGAACGGTACCGCCACGTTTCGCTACGGCTGTTACGCCAGAGTCGACCGCAACCGCGCGCTCCATACCGGTACCTACCAGCGGCTTGTCAGCACGCAGAGTAGGAACAGCCTGACGTTGCATGTTCGCACCCATCAGGGCGCGGTTAGCATCATCGTGCTCCAGGAACGGGATCAGCGACGCACCGACGGAAACCACCTGCTGGGTGGAAACGTCCATGTAGTCAACCTGATCGCGGCTGAACAGGCTCGATTCGCCTTTGCTACGGCAGGTGACGAGATCATCAACGAAGTGACCTTCTTCATCCAGCTGGGCGTTCGCCTGAGCGATAACGTAGTTACCCTCTTCAATCGCAGAGAGGTAATGAATTTCATCAGAGACCACGCCGTCGATAACGCGACGATACGGGGTTTCCAGGAAACCGTACTCGTTAGTCTGTGCATACACAGAAAGCGAGTTGATCAGACCGATGTTCGGACCTTCAGGGGTTTCGATTGGACATACGCGACCGTAGTGCGTCGGGTGTACGTCTCGAACTTCGAAGCCGGCGCGCTCACGCGTCAGACCGCCTGGGCCCAGTGCAGAGATACGACGTTTGTGCGTAATCTCAGACAGCGGGTTGTTCTGATCCATAAACTGTGACAGCTGGCTGGAGCCGAAGAACTCTTTCACCGCCGCCGAAATCGGCTTGGCGTTGATCATATCCTGCGGCATCAGCGTGTCGAGGTCGCCCAGGGACAGACGCTCTTTCACCGCACGCTCTACGCGAACCAGGCCAACGCGGAACTGGTTCTCCGCCATTTCGCCAACTGAACGAATACGACGGTTGCCGAGGTGGTCGATATCGTCCACTTCGCCTTTACCGTTACGGATATCGATCAGCTTCTTCATCACGTCGATGATGTCTTCTTTGCTCAGAATGCCTGAGCCTTCGATCTCATCACGCAGCAGCGAACGGTTGAACTTCATGCGGCCAACAGCCGACAGATCGTAACGATCTTCTGAGAAGAACAGGTTCTCGAACAGGTTCTCGGCAGCTTCACGCGTCGGCGGCTCGCCAGGACGCATCATGCGGTAGATCTCAACCAGCGCGCTCAGGCGATCGTTGGTCGGGTCGACGCGCAGGGTCTCAGAGATGTACGGGCCGTGATCCAGGTCGTTGGTGAACAGCGTTTCGATACGCTTGTGACCTGCCTGGCTCAGCTTCGCCAGCAGATCCATGGAAAGTTCCATGTTAGCCGGAACGATCAGTTCGCCGGTGCTCTCGTCGATGTAATCTTTCGCGACCACTTTGCCCGCGATGTACTCAACCGGCACTTCGATGTGCTGAATGCCATCTTTTTCCAGCTGACGGATGTGGCGCGCAGTGATGCGACGACCTTTCTCAACGTAGACGTTGCCGTTAGCTTCGATGTCGAAAGAGGCAGTCTCGCCACGCAGGCGCTCAGGCACCAGCTCCATCTGCAGCTTGTTGTCGCGGATCTCGAACACCACTTTTTCAAAGAACAGGTCAAGGATCTGCTCAGTGGTGTAGTTCAGCGCGCGCAGAATGATACTGGCCGGCAGCTTACGACGGCGGTCGATACGTACGAACAGGTTGTCTTTCGGGTCGAACTCGAAGTCGAGCCATGAACCGCGATAAGGAATAATACGTGCGTTATAAAGCACTTTACCCGATGAGTGGGTTTTACCTTTATCGCTGTCGAAGAAGACGCCAGGACTACGATGCAGCTGAGAAACGATAACGCGTTCAGTACCGTTGATAACAAAGGTACCGTTGTCGGTCATGAGCGGAATTTCGCCCATGTACACTTCTTGTTCTTTAATGTCTTTTACGGTGCCTTCCGGCGCTTCGCGCTCGTAGATCACCAGACGCAGTTTGACGCGCAGCGGAGCAGAGAACGTCACGCCACGAATCTGACACTCTTTAACGTCAAAGACAGGTTCGCCCAGACGGTAGCTGACGTATTGCAGCTCGGAGTTACCGCTGTAACTCTGAATGGGGAAGACGGAACGGAAAGCTGCTTCCAGTCCGTACTGACCTTCTGAATCTTGCTCGATGAACTTCTGGAACGAGTCAAGCTGGATAGAAAGGAGATAAGGTATGTCCAGTACTTGCGGACGTTTACCAAAATCCTTACGAATACGTTTTTTCTCGGTATAGGAGTAAACCATAGGGTTCCTCAGCTAGCTGACAAGTCGACCCACGCTGTCCGTCCTGAAGGACAGTTCATGCAACACTATTTTGTTTGATTCATGCGACACAGAGGTCACATGCAATACATCTTTCTATCACTCTTAAATCATTTCATTGCCTTAGCATGGGCAGGGAACCCGCGCAGGAAAGCAGTATATTAAGTCGTCGATAGAAAAAGATATTGAAGAGCAGCGATGGACAAACAGTGCGAAACCCCATCAAGGCTCTTGAGCGCAAAAAGGCTGGTGACCGAAAAGTCACCAGCCATCAGCCTGATATTACTCAGACTGCAACCCAAGGGTTGTCTTACTTAACTTCAACTTCTGCGCCAGCTTCTTTCAGAGCAGCTTCAAGTGCAGCTGCGTCGTCTTTGCTGATGCCTTCTTTGATCACGCCAGTTGCTTCAACCAGGTCTTTGGCTTCTTTCAGGCCCAGACCAGTTGCGCTACGAACGGCTTTGATTACAGCTACTTTGTTCGCGCCAGCAGATTTCAGAACGACGTCGAATTCAGTTTTCTCTTCAACAGCTTCAGCCGGGCCAGCAGCAACAGCTACAGCAGCAGCAGCAGAAACGCCGAATTTTTCTTCCATAGCAGAAACCAGCTCAACTACTTCCATTACGGACATAGCGGCAACGGCTTCCAGAATTTGATCTTTAGTGATAGACATGACAATTGTTCCTAAGAATCAGAAAAAGTTTATACGTTAGCAAGTGCGAAAGAAAAGAATCTGGCCTTAAGCCGCTTCTTTTGCATCGCGAACAGCAGCCAGAGTGCGGACCAGTTTGCCAGCAGCGGCTTCTTTCATGGTCGACATCAGACGTGCCAGTGCTTCTTCGTAAGTCGGCAGCGTTGCCAGACGGTCAATTTGTGCCGCCGGGATCAGCTCACCTTCAAAGGCTGCAGCTTTGACCTCAAATTTTGCATTCGCTTTCGCGAAATCTTTGAACAGACGAGCAGCAGCGCCCGGGTGTTCCATAGAATATGCAATCAGGGTCGGACCAACAAACGTGTCTTTCAGGCACTCGAACTGAGTACCCTCAACGACGCGGCGCAGCAGGGTGTTACGAACAACACGCATGTAAACGCCAGCTTCACGACCTGCTTTACGCAGTTCGGTCATTTTATCAACGGTAACGCCGCGAGAATCCGCAACAACCGCTGACAGCGCGCCTTTGGCTACTTCGCTGACTTCAGCAACAATCGCTTGTTTGTCTTGAAGATTTAATGCCATTAGCTTTTGCTCCTGGATTTTGGCCGGAGATGAATTTCTCCGGAACTCACTTCACTTACCGACCCAAGGGAAAGTAAGCGCTAAAACACGGTGAGCAGAATCCAGTTCAGAAAAAATTCTTTTTGGCTCTGTCACCGTCTACGCAGGGGATTAAGCGTCTCATCCGAGGATGGGCCGCGCCTGCGGTCTTGGACGGAGGCCAGGAAAGGCCTGGCTCCAACCTACCCCGCTGTTTCCGTTACCTGCCTAAGCAAAAGCGCCGGTCACAGCGAGATATAAATTCAGTGTCTGTTTTACCAGAACAACGGGCGTAAGATTCTAGGTGAATTTTTCGCCCGTTTCAAGCAGCAATTAGTTTGCTACTGCGTTCAGACCCGCCTGGTCGATGGCAACGCCAGCGCCCATGGTGGTAGACAGGCTGATTTTCTTGATATAAACGCCTTTCGCCTGAGCAGGTTTTGCTTTTTTCAGCGCAACCAGCAGAGATTCCAGGTTTTCTTTCAGCTTGTCAGCGTCGAAGTCCACTTTACCAATGGTAGTGTGGATGATGCCGTTCTTGTCGTTACGGTAACGAACCTGACCAGCCTTCGCGTTTTTAACCGCTTCAGCAACGTTCGGGGTTACAGTACCGACTTTCGGGTTTGGCATCAGGCCGCGCGGGCCCAGAACCTGGCCTAACTGGCCAACAACGCGCATCGCATCTGGAGAAGCGATAACTACGTCGAAGTTCATTTCGCCTTTTTTGATCTGGTCAGCCAGATCTTCCATACCTACCAGCTCAGCGCCAGCTGCTTTAGCAGCTTCGGCGTTTGCGCCCTGGGTAAAGACAGCAACGCGTACTGAACGACCAGTACCGTGCGGCAGAACGGTCGCACCACGAACGTTCTGGTCAGATTTACGTGCGTCGATGCCGAGGTTAACGGCAACGTCCACGCTCTCTACAAACTTAGCGGTAGCCAGTTCTTTCAGCAGAGCAACAGCTTCAGTGACGTCGTACTGTTTGGTCGCATCAACTTTGTCACGGATCACGCGCATGCGCTTGGTCAGCTTAGCCATTTCTTAGTCCTCTACTACCAGGCCCATGGAACGAGCAGTACCTTCGATAGAGCGAGTCATCGCTTCTACGTCAGCACCAGTCATGTCCGCAGCTTTGGTTTCTGCGATTTCACGTACCTGAGCACGAGTTACTTTACCGACTTTATCTTTGTTCGGCTTACCAGAACCAGACTTGATGCCCGCTGCTTTTTTCAGCAGAACGGCGGCCGGCGGAGTTTTGGTAACAAAGGTGAAAGAACGGTCGCTGTATACGGTGATAACAACCGGAGTCGGCAGACCTTTCTCCAGGGATTCGGTTTTAGCGTTGAACGCCTTACAGAATTCCATGATGTTAACGCCCTGCTGACCCAGAGCCGGACCTACCGGTGGGCTCGGGTTAGCCATACCCGCTGCAACCTGCAGCTTGACGTAGGCTTGTACTTTCTTGGCCATGATTTTTCCTCAGTTGGGTATAACGCCTGAAAAACAGGCTCCCCGTGATAACAGTTCACACGCTGTTGCCAGCGCATAAAAACAAAAGGCGCGAAATTATAGTTAAATTTCGCGCCTGCTGCAAGAGTCAAAATGTGAACAAGGTGATTAACCTTTCTCCACCTGTCCGAAGTCCAGTTCGACCGGCGTTGCGCGGCCAAAGATAGAAACGGAAACTTTCAGGCGGCTCTTCTCGTAATCCACCTCTTCGACCACGCCGTTGAAGTCGGCAAACGGACCGTCATTGACGCGTACCATTTCGCCCGGTTCGAACAGCGTTTTCGGACGCGGCTTGTCACCCACCTGCTGCAGGCGGTTCATGATCGCATCCACTTCTTTATCGCTAATTGGCGCAGGACGGTCAGAAGTACCGCCGATAAAACCCATCACGCGCGGCACGCTGCGCACCAGGTGCCAGCTGGCGTCATTCATCACCATCTGTACCAGCACGTAGCCTGGGAAAAATTTGCGCTCGCTTTTACGACGCTGACCGCCGCGGATCTCTACCACTTCTTCAGTAGGAACCATGACGTCGCCGAAGAGCTCTTCCATGTTGTGCAATTTGATGTGCTCGCGCAGCGACTGTGCTACGCGGCCTTCAAAGCCGGAAAACGCCTGCACGACGTACCAGCGTTTTTTTGGAGCTTCAGACATCTCAGAACCTCAGGCCAGTGATAAACGATACCAGACGGACCAGAATACCATCCAGCCCCCACAAAATCAGTGACATCACGGCTGTAACCGCGGCAACGATTAACGTGGTATGCAGCGTTTCCTGGCGAGTCGGCCAAATGACCTTACGCATTTCAGTGCGTGCTTCACGTGCAAAAGCCACAGTTGCTTTGCCTTTGACCGTCAGCAGCGCAATGCCGCCCGCAGCCGCAATCAGCACCACGACAGCCAGCGCGCGCAGAGGCAGCGTCACGTCGCGATAAATATAATTGCCTACGATGGCTACCAGCAGCAACGCAACAACAGCCAGCCACTTTATCGCTTCCAGGCCGCGCCCGCTCCCTTGAGCTTCGGTATTCGCACTCATAAACCAACCTGCCACAATAATTCAGAAACTATTTTGCCCCGCAAGGCGAGGCATCCAAACCGAATGAGCTTTTGGGCGTAACTCGGTATCCTACGCCGCGCAACAGAGCCTGTCTCAGCAATGATTATGACCGAAAATCACTGATGAGCCAGGTTCTATGTAACAGCGTGCAAAAAGGGCATCAAATGATGCCCTCTTCGTATGCATTGCGTCAAATATTATCGTAATTAAGCGATAACTTCAGCAACAACGCCCGCGCCAACGGTACGGCCGCCTTCGCGGATTGCGAAGCGCAGACCCTGGTCCATCGCGATCGGA
>NZ_DJDN01000021.1:0-19154 GCF_002431095.1 Pantoea sp. UBA5923
GTCCTGCATCGCCGCCGCGAAGATTTCCGACGCCGAGGCGCTGAAGCGGTCCACCAGCACCACCAGCGGGCCTTTGTAGTAGACGACGCCGTCGTTGTCGCTGTCCTCGCGGACGCGGCCATTATTGTCGCGCACCTGCACCACCGGACCGCTCGGAATAAACAGGCCGGAAAGCGATACCGCTTCGGTCAGGGCGCCGCCGCCGTTAGTCCGCAGATCGATTACAACGCTGTCGACGTTCTGCTTCTGCAGCTTTTGCAGCTGAACTTTCACATCATCGGTCAGACCGACGTAGAAGCCCGGAATATCCAGTACGCCGACTTTCTGTTTGCCGACGTTATGCACGCTCATTTTCACCGCGCGGTCTTCAAGGCGGATCTTCTCACGCGTCAGGGAGACAGTACGGGTTTTGGTGCCCTTGCCCGCAGGCAGGATCTCAAGGCGCACTTTGCTGCCCTTCGGCCCCTTGATTTTGGCTACCACGTCATCAAGACGCCAGCCGATCACATCTTCCATCGGCTTGCCAGGCTGACCGACACCAACAATGCGATCGCCGACGCTGATCGATTTGCTCTTCGCCGCCGGTCCGCCCGCGACCATAGAGTTGATCACCGTGTAGTCGTCATCCATTTGCAGCACTGCGCCGATACCTTCCAGCGACAGGCTCATTTCGGTGTTGAACTGTTCGGTATTGCGCGGTGACAGATAGCTGGTGTGTGGATCGATTTCATGCGCAAACGCGTTCATTGCCAGCTGGAAGACATCTTCGCTGTTG
Source organism: Pantoea sp. UBA5923 (assembly GCF_002431095.1). Taxonomy (NCBI): domain Bacteria; kingdom Pseudomonadati; phylum Pseudomonadota; class Gammaproteobacteria; order Enterobacterales; family Erwiniaceae; genus Pantoea; species Pantoea sp. UBA5923. Next base: position 776 of record NZ_DJDN01000021.1, read on the forward strand.
CTCTGCGCCAGGCGGCGAATAGCAAAGTTGTAGCGCTTGGTCAGCACATCGCGAATTTCTTTGTCATCTTTACCGGTCAGCTTCAGGCTGAGCTGGTCATATTTGACCTTGGCGTCCCATAACGCGTTCAGCTCGGCCTGATCTTTCGGCCAGGGCGCTTTGGCGCGGTCGATATCAATGGTGTCGTTGCCGCTAAAATTCATCGGACGATTCAGCACGTCAAGCGCGTACTGGTAGCGCTCGAAACGGCGTTTCTGCGCCAGATTGTAGAGATCGTAAAATACGTCCAGCTTGCCGCTGCGCAGCTCGTCGCCAATCGTGCTTTTTTTATCGGCAAACTGCGCCACATCTGATGCCAGCAACACGTTGTGGTTGTAGTCGAGCATATTCAGATAGCGATCGAAAATCTTCGCCGAAAAGGCCTGATCGAGATCGAACTGGCGGTAGTGAGAGCGGGTAAAGCGGGAGGTCACACGTTCGCTGACGGTGGGGTCCTGCGGATCTTCATGAAGCTGCGGGATCTGATCGGCGCGGGTAATATTCTCTGCGCCAAATGAAGGGCCTGCCAGTAGCAGGCCCGCAATCATACCGATTTTTAACAGGGTGTTCATGCCGGGGTCAGCCTCCGTTTCAGAACTGCAAGTGTTCTGCGCGCACAATCATTGCCATGCCGGAAGCGAGCTGTACCCGAACGCCGTCTTTTGACACTTCAAGAACGGTAGCGTCCATCGCACTTTTGCCTGCTTTGACTTTAATATTCTGGCCTGGTTGCAAAGTTGAGGTATCGGTGATGGGTTTAGCCTGCGCCGCCGGGCGCGGAGCCGGTTTGCGATCCTGAGCGGCAGGACGCGGCGACTGAGGACGCGCTTTGCGCGGCGCATCGCCGTCGGCTGGCTTGCGTGCGGCGGGACGACGTGGACGACGCGGTTCAGCGCCCTCTTCGCCTGCGGCTTCGCGTTTCGCGGCCTTCTGCTGCTCGCGCTGCGCCTGAACGCGCGCTTTCGCCTCTTCCAGCTGCTGACGCGCATGCTGCACGTGCTGCTCGTCCAGCACGCCGCAGGCGTTGCCGTCGAGGTCGACGCGCGTCGCGCCAGCTTTGATGCCGTAAAGGTAACGCCAGCTGGAAGTATAGAGACGCAGCGCTGAACGCAGCTGGGTCTTGCTCAGACTCATTTCGCCCTGAACGCGCTCTACCAGATCCTGAAAGATGCCGATTTTGAGCGGACGCGCTTCACCTTCAGCGCTAAAGCAGTTTGGAAAACGTTCCGCCAGAAAGGCGATCACTTCTTTACTGCTATTCAACTTAGGTTGATTTTCCATGAAATTTCCTGATTACAACGGATTTGCCGACCAGAGCAGGCATGAACAGGCGACATTATAATGACAACATTGCCAAATGCCATGCGATCCAGTCGATTAGCTGCGCGTCAGCTGCAAAAATTTTTCGATCTCGCTGTGCGCGAGCACGTCGCAAAGCCCATCAGTCAGTGCAACCAGCCCTGTCTCATCCTCGCTGTCAAAGCGATTGAACACCGTACTGTCGATATCCAGAACGCCTACCAGCGTGCCGTTTACTTTCAGAGGAATCACGATCTCGGCATTGCTGGCGGCATCGCAGGCAATATGGCCGGGAAAAGCGTGCACATCGTCGACGCGCTGCACTTTATCCTGCGCTATTGCCGTACCGCACACGCCCTTGCCTACCGGAATGCGCACGCAGGCGATTTTGCCCTGGAAAGGCCCCAGCACCAGCGTATCGGCTTCAGTCAGCAGGTAGAAGCCCGCCCAGTTAACGCCGTCGAGGCGTTCATACAGCAGCGCGCTGAAATTGCCCAGCGCGGCGAGAAACGAGGTCTCGCCCGCGAGCAAAGCGCGCATATCGCGATTCAAATCGGCGTAAAAGGCAGTTTTGTTCATTGTTTAACCATTAACATTAACAACAGAGCGGCTTTTATTAACCGCCCGTTAAAATAAGCACTAAATATCCACCGCCACAAGGTGAATCATCGCGTTAGTTGCTATAACCTTAGATTTTTGTGGATCGAAACGTGGGCCCTTTGCGGGCGTGCCTGAAACGTGAAAACGTTTTTTTGCCCCACGACCGCATCCGGTCACAGCGACAAATATCCGGGCGAAAACTGCATCACCCTATGAAAATTCACGCTATCAGCCAGCCATTGCCCCACGCACGTTATCAGCGTTGTCCGCAATGCGATACCCTTTTTTCCTTACCGGATGTGAAATCGCACCAGTCTGCCTATTGTCCACGCTGCCATGCACAAATTATCAGCGGGCGTGACTGGTCGATGACGCGGCTGACTGTTATGGCCGCGATGATTCTGGTGCTGATGCCCTTCGCCTTTACCCTGCCGCTGGTGGATATTCGCCTGCTCGGCATGCGCATTAACGCCAGCCTGCTGGGCGGGGTGATCCAGATGGCGGAACAGGGCAATGCGCTTACCGCCTCGATGGTGGCGTTCTGCACCATCGGCGCGCCCGCCGCGCTCGTCGTTGGCATCGGCTATCTCAGTATCGGCCATCGGCTGGGGATGAATCTGCGGCCGGTATTGCTGATGCTGGAAAAGGTTAAAGAGTGGGTAATGCTCGACATCTATCTGGTGGGCATTGCGGTGGCGTCGATCAAGGTGCAGGATTACGCCTCGCTGGAGGTCGGCTATGGGCTGGCCGCCTATCTGACGTTAACGGCGCTGAGCCTGCTCACCTTGATCCACCTTAACGTTGAGCAGCTCTGGGAACATTTTTATCCGCAGAAGCAGTATGGGTTTGCCCGCGACAAGTTACAGGTGTGCCTGAACTGCCATAATACTGGCGAGCCGGACGCGCGCGGCCGCTGCCCGCGCTGCCATACGCCGCTTGATTTCCGGCGTCGCCACAGCCTGCAAAAATCCTGGGCGGCGCTTATCGCCTCTGTGGTATTGCTTATTCCCGCCAATCTGTTGCCGATTTCCGTGGTCTACCTGAATGGTTCGCGACGCGAGGATACGATTTTTTCCGGCATCCTCGGCCTGGCGTCCGGCAATATTCCAGTGGCGGCGGTGGTGTTTATCGCCAGTATCCTGGTGCCCTTTACCAAGGTGCTGGTCATGCTGACGCTGCTGTTAAGCATTCACTTCCGCTGCGAGCAGGGGCTAAAAACCCGTATTCGCCTGCTGCGGGTCGTTACCTGGGTTGGCCGCTGGTCAATGCTGGATCTCTTTGTGATTTCATTAACCATGTCGCTGGTCAATCGCGATCAGCTGCTGGCTTTTACCATGGGACCTGCTGCGTTTTACTTCGGCGCGGCGGTGATCCTGACCATTATGGCCGTTGAGTGGCTCGACAGCCGCCTGCTTTGGGATGCACATGCAACAGGAAACGCCGACTACACCGACTAACGCGACGCTGCGCAGCAAACGTAAGGTTTCTCCATTCTGGCTTTTGCCGATTGTAGCGATGCTGATCGCCGGCTGGCTGCTCTGGACTAACTATGAAGAGCGCGGCACGGTGATCACCATTAACTTCCAGTCGGCGGACGGCATCGTGCCGGGACGCACACCGATTCGCTATCAGGGCGTGGAGGTCGGCACCGTACAGGGCATCAATCTGAGCGATGACTACCGCACTATCCAGATTAAAGCGAGCATCAAAAGCGATATGAAAGAGGCGCTGCGCGAGAACACTCAGTTCTGGCTGGTGACGCCAAAAGCCTCGCTGGCGGGCGTATCGGGTCTCGATGCGCTGGTGGGCGGCAACTATATCGGCATGATGCCGGGCAGCGGCAAACCGCGCGATAACTTTATCGCGCAGGATACCCAGCCCAGATACCGCGTTAATACCGGCGAGCTGCTGATCCATCTGCACGCGCCGGATCTCGGCGCGCTTAACTCCGGCTCGCTGGTTTACTACCGCAAAATCCCGGTCGGCCGCGTTTATGACTACAGCATTAACAGCAAAACGGACGGCGTTTTCATTGATGTGCTGATTGAGCGCCGCTTTAAAAATCTGGTTAAAACCAATAGCCGCTTCTGGAATGTTTCCGGTCTGAACGCTGACGTCAGCCTGAGCGGCGCGAAGGTCGAGCTGGAGAGCCTGGCGGCGCTGGTCAACGGTGCCATCGCCTTTGACTCGCCTGACGATTCGCCGCAGGCGAAAATGGACCAGAACTACCGGCTCTATCCCGATCTGGCGCGCAGCCAGCGCGGCGTGATCGTGACGCTCGATCTGCCCGACGGTAATAACCTGAAAGCGGGCCGGACGCCGCTGGTCTATCAGGGCCTGGAGGTGGGCAGCCTGACGAAACTGAATCTGCTGAGCGGCGGCAAAGTCACGGGAGAGCTGACGCTCGATCCCTCCGTCGTCAATCTGATGCGCAGCGGCACGCGCATTGAGATGCGCAGCCCGAAAGTGAGCCTGACCGATACTAATCTCAGCAGCCTGCTGACCGGCAATACGCTTGAGCTGGTGCCGGGCGACGGCGAGCCGCAAAGCCACTTTACCGTGTTGCCCGCCAACGAGTCGCTGTTGCAGAAGCCCGACGTGCTGACGGTGAAACTCAGCGCGCCGGAAAGTTATGGCATCGATGCCGGTCAGCCGGTCATGCTACACGGTATGAAGATCGGCCAGGTCATTTCACGCGAGCTGAATGAGAAAGGCATTCTGTTTGTCGCGGCGATTGAGCCGGCCTATCGCAACCTGGTGCATGGCGACAGCAAATTTATTGTTAACAGTCGCCTTGACGTGAAGTTTGGCCTCGACGGCATGAAAGTGCTGGGTGCCAGCGCGCGCGAATGGGTTGACGGCGGCATCCGTCTGGAGCCGGGCAATCAGGGCGCGGTTAAACCCGCTTACCCGCTGTTTGCCGACGCCGAAAAAGCGGAGGAAGGCATTACCGGCGATCGCCCTTCCACTACCCTGACGCTGACCGCCAACAGCCTGCCGGACGTGCAGGCCGGCTCGGTGGTGCTATACCGCAAATATGAGGTCGGTGAAATCGTGGACGTCACGCCGCGCTCCAGCGCCTTCGATATCGCCGTCCATATCAAACCGGAATATCGCAAGCTGTTGACCAGCGAGAGCGTGTTCTGGGCGGAAGGCGGCGCGCGCGTGCAGCTTAACGGCAGCGGCCTGACGGTGCAGGCATCGCCGCTTAACCGCGCGCTGCGCGGCGCCATCAGCTTCGACAATATGAGCGGCGCGGCAAATGCCAAAGGCAGCAAGCGCACGCTCTATCCTTCCGAGACGGCGGCGCGCGCGGTCGGTAGCCAGATTACTCTGCATACTTACGACGCCAGCAAGCTGTCGCAAGGGATGCCGATTCGCTACCTGGGCATTAATATCGGCCAGGTGGAGTCGCTCTCCCTGAGTCAGGATAATAATCAGGTGGTAGCGAAAGCGGTGCTCTACCCAGAGTATGTGCAGGACTTCGCGCGTAACGGCAGTCACTTCTCGGTGGTGTCGCCGGAGATTTCACCAGCTGGCGTTAATCATCTGGAGACGCTGCTGCAGCCTTACGTCAATGTCGACCCAGGCAAAGGGGGGCCGGCGCGTGTTTTCGAACTGCAGGAGAGCACCATTACCGATTCACGCTACCTGAACGGACTGACAATCTATGTCGATGCCGCCGAAGCGGGCTCGCTCTCTATCGGTACGCCGGTGCTGTTCCGCGGCGTCGAGGTCGGCACCGTAACCGGCACTTCGCTGGGCAATATGGCGGACAGGGTGCAGATTGCGCTGCGCATCAGCAAAAAGTATCAACATCTGGTGCGCAACAACTCCGTGTTCTGGCTGGCGTCAGGCTATAACCTCGACTTCGGCCTGATTGGCGGCGTGGTGAAAACCGGCACCTTCCAGCAGTTTATTCGCGGCGGCATTCAGTTCGCCACGCCGCCGACGGTACCGCTGGCGCCGCAGGCGGGCGCGGACAAGCACTTCCTGCTGCAGGATGAAGCGCCGAAAAACTGGCGCAGCTGGGGAACGGCTATTCCCGATCCGCGACAGTAAGCTGGTCGGCAACGCCTGTTGGTGCGGTGCGAGCGAGGGTTCAAGCCCCGCTCGCAAAGACGGCACTGACTGCCAGCTCGTCCCGCGCAGACAGGCACAATATGCTTCTGCGATGTTCAAACCGCTCCCGGCATTTTCTCCTGCCGCGGAGCGCCTGGTTTTTTGTCCCCTGCTGTCTGACTACCGGGCCGCGGCCTGGAGCGACTTCACCCTTTTCGTGCTACACTGCCGCCCCTGTTTTTGACCTCAACGTTTCAACTGGAACCTGCCCGTGGCCGATCTTTTCCCTTCTGACTTTCTTGACCTGATGCGCGCCGCGCTGCCCGATGACGCCGAGCTGCAACGCTTTATCGCCATCAGCCAGCAACCGCTGCGCCGCACTATCCGCGTCAACACGCTCAAAATCAGCGTAGCGGATTTTCTCGCCCAGACGGCTGACTATGGCTGGCGGCTGACGCCGGTGCCCTGGTGCGCGGAGGGCTTCTGGATTGAGCGCGACGATGAGAGTCTGCCGCTGGGCAGCGTGGCGGAGCACCTGAGCGGGCTGTTTTATATTCAGGAAGCAAGCTCTATGCTGCCGGTCAGTGCGCTGTTCGACGCCGCGCCCGATGCGCAAAGGGTGATGGATATGGCGGCCGCGCCAGGCTCGAAAACCACGCAGATAGCGGCGCGCATGGGCAACCGCGGCGCCATTCTCGCCAACGAATTTTCGGCGAGCCGCGTTAAGGTGCTGCACGCTAATATCAGCCGCTGCGGCGTCAGCAATGTCGCCCTGACCCATTTTGACGCTCGCGTCTTTGGCCCCGCCTTGCCGGAGCAGTTCGACGCTGTGCTGCTGGACGCGCCCTGCTCGGGCGAAGGGGTGATCCGTAAAGACGCCGACGCGCTGAAAAACTGGTCGCTGAGCAGCACCGAGACGATTGCCGCCACCCAGCGCGATCTGCTCGAAAGCGCCTTCCATGCGCTTAAACCGGGCGGTATCCTGGTCTATTCCACCTGCACGCTCAATCAGATAGAAAACCAGCAGGTGATCGCCTGGCTGCTGGCGCGCTATCCGCAGGCGGTAGAGGTCGTTCCGCTCGACGCGCTCTTCGCCGACGCCGCGCAGGCTCTAACGCCGGAAGGCTTTTTGCACGTGTTTCCGCAGCTGTTCGACAGCGAAGGCTTTTTCGTCGCGCGACTGCGTAAGACTGCCTCAGTGCCGCCGCTGCCGCAGCCCGGCTACAAGCTGGGCAAGCTGCCCTTTACGCCAGTGAATAAAAAGATGGCGGCAGAGGTCGCTAACGCGGCGGCGGCGGTCGGCCTGCAATGGGGCGACGAACTGACGCTGTGGCAGCGCGATAAAGAGCTGTGGCTGTTTCCAGAGGCGATTACGCCGCTGCTTAGCAGCGTTCGCTTCTCCCGTATCGGCCTGAAGCTGGCAGAAACCTTTGCCAAAGGCTACCGCTGGCAGCATGAAGCGGTTATCGCGCTGGCGCAGTTGGATGTGCAAAGGACATTCGAGCTGACTGCCGACGAGGCGCTGGAGTGGTATCGCGGGCGGGATATCTTCCCCGATACGCCGCCACAGCGTGATGAAATGATTGTGACTTACCAGCAGCAGCCGCTCGGCCTGGCGAAACGCGTCGGCAGCCGAATTAAAAACAGCTACCCGCGCGAGCTGGTGCGCGACGGCCGCCTGTTCCGCTGAGCCTTACTGCAGCTGCACCAGCGTCAGGCGGTTGCCGAACACCGCGCCGGTATCGATATAGTGCAGGTTGCCCGACTCCAGCGGACGCTGTAGCGGCGTATGGCCAAAATAGAACTCATCCGCGCCGCCTATTTTCCCCGCCTCGCCCGCCTGTAGGCGGGTGATGCGCTCACGATTCCACACCACCTTATGCCAGTCTAACGGCTGTTCCCAGGCGTAACGCTCAGCCGGATAGTCCGCATGCGCGACGATCACGATGCGATCCGCCAGCTGGAGATGCAGGATCAGCGGCAGAGTATTTAGCCGTTTTAGCGCATGGCGCGCCGCAATCAGCTTCGCTCCCTTTAGCTGATAAAACCAGTCGCCGCCGTTCATCATCCAGTTCAGCCTGTCGTGACACTGTAACGCTTCAATGGCCATCTCTTCATGATTTCCACGCACGCAGCGGAACCACGGCTGCTCTAATAACTCTAAACAGCCGGGACTGTCTGGCCCGCGATCGATGATATCGCCGACGGAAATCAGCAGGTCGCTCTGCTTGTCAAAGCCCTTTTCCAGCAGCAAAGCGTCAAGCTGACTGCGGCAGCCGTGAAGGTCGCCTACAACCCATATCTTTTGCCAGTTTTCACCGTTGAGATACTGGTAGTGCATTTGGATCCCGCTTGTTAACCAGAGGTTTATTAAGTGCGGGTTAAAGTATAGACGGTCACATCTTCAGGGAGGCGTGATGAATAGCCGGAAACAATTTCTTAGCGTGTTAGTGCTGATCTTCGTCGGTAGTCTGCTCCTGCTGGAATCACTGGCGCGTCTCGTGCATCTGCTCTTTGTCGGGTGATTAGCCCGCGATGCGATGCTCGCTCTCTTCTACTCAGATTTTCCGTATTTTTTGCGCATAAAAGCGCCAGAGCGTGCCGATTACTGTTCAGATATCAGGATGTTTCTGACAGACGAAACTGCGTTAGTGTGAGATCTCAGCCCGTCCACAATGTGGAGCAGATACACACAGCAAAGGAGGGATGGCTGATTACCTCCGTCAGGAGAATAAGAATGGTCGCTGAAACGCTTGATAACGTAAGTTTTAACCTTGATTCTCTCGAAAACGCCGCATTAGAAATCTGTAAAACTAAAGGGATGCTGGGCATGCTGTTAGCGTCGGTCTCTGCTGACATTCAGCAATCCTATTTCCAGCTGTTACGCGAGTCCGGTTTCGATGACGAACTGGTCTGGCTGCAACAGGTGCTTGATACCAAATAAGTGCTTCTGTTGACCCCGGCGCCCGCCGGGGTTTTTCATTTATGCGCCGCTGCGGGTTAAATTCATCGCTTTGCTCAATCACGAAAAAAATATTTTTTTGGACTCTGATTCAGGCTGGTACGGAGGGCGTTGCGCAGGTTAAGGCGATACTTTATTGTCACGCGAGAAAAGAGCGGTAAGCAAAAAGAAGGGAGACTGGATAAGGTGACGTCCCTGTCAGGCCAAATATCGCACCGCACACAACTTTATTACGGTTCGCTACTGGATATATCGCGCTGAAATCAATCAGTGGCGCGCGCCCTTCCCTGGGCACGTTGCGATTAAGGTTTTAATGCAGGCGGTACGGTACCGGAGAGTTCCTGTTCGCTTTGCGCGCCGGACCCCGGACGAGCATGCCCCAGCAGCGGCTCGTCGCCCAGCAGCTCAGGCTTCTCTTTCGCCGTGAACTGACCTTTACCGTCAAATGAGGGACCTTCGCTCCAGCGACCTTTCGGCAGCGGCTTGTCCAGCGACGTATTGAGCGCGTAATAGGCGTGCTCATGCGCCTCTTCAGACTGCGGGAAGCTGTTCGGGATAGGCAGAGAGGCGCTTAAGCCGCCCTGATCTTCAATTACCGCCAGCCACTGCTGCTGGTGCATAGTGTCGCGTGCAATCAGGAAAGAGAGGAAATCTTTCATACCGGTATCTTCGGTCAGATTGTACAGGCGGGTCGCCAGCACGCGGCCTGTCGCTTCCGCGGCGACGTTAGAAAGCATATCGGCCGCCACGTTGCCTGAAGCATAGATATGACTCATATCGAAAGGCACGCCGTTGGCGTTGACCGGCAGCGCCGCCAGACCCGATGAAAGGATATGACGCGGGTTCATGCCACCCAGAACCGCGTTGACAACCGGATCTTTCGCCGACGCTTCCTGATAGGAGAGCGGTGCGCCTTCCAGGTTCAGCGCGACGGCGTGCGCCAGCATTTCGATATGCGCCAGCTCTTCAGTCGCGGTAGAGATCAGCAGATCGCGAATACGCGCGTCGCCACGGGCGCCCATGGCCTGGAAGAAGTACTGCATCGCCACACGGATTTCCCCTTCCACTCCGCCAATCGCCTGTTGCAGCAGCATAGCGAATTCCGGGTCTGGTTTATCGACGCGAACGGGATATTGAAGTTTTGAAGAATGGTGAAACATATTTATCTCCTGGCTTTTTTCAAGAATAAGCCAGACAAGCCTGGAAGAAGTTTCAGAAAAATGAAAGCGCGACCGTAACTTTTCGGACAAAATATAAGCGGCAGTTACCCCCATCATATCAAAAGTATTAACCACTTAGCGCCAAAAAAAACTTAAGGGCTATTTCTCGCCTGCTGTAGCCCGTGGCAAATAAGCATAATGTTTATAAGGTCAACCCAGATTTTATCAGCACCATTTTTTAACGTAGCGCTGACAGAATCGCTTCTTTCTGCGACTTGCATAATCAGCAATCTTTTTTAGGCTTAATCAGTGGCTACAAGAAGATAAGGAGGAAATATGAAAGCTGAATATAAGCAGTGTCTGGAAGCTTGTTATGCCTGCGCAGCTGCCTGTGATAATTGCGCGGCATCTTGTCTGCGTGAAGAAAATATTGAAATGATGCGGGGCTGCATTCGGCTTGATATGCAGTGCGCGGCGATTTGCCGCCTGGCCGCTCAGTTTATTGCACAGCAGAGTGATTCAGCCGTTGCGCTCTGTCTGCTCTGCGCGGAAATTTGCCAGCAGTGCGCAAACGAATGTGGTCAGCATCAGCACGATCACTGTCAGCACTGCGCGCAGGCCTGCCAGCGTTGCGCGACGGCCTGTCGGGAAATGGCCGCCTAGCGGGATGCGGCATCTGCGTCATTAAAGAAGGCGCATAAGCCAGCCCGCCAGGCGGGCTGGAAGCAGGCTAAAGCTTATCTTCTTCCTGAGGTTCAGAGCCAGTCAGGTGAGAGACGCCGCTGATATGAGCCAGCCCATCCTGGTCGATTTCGTTATCTGCTTTATCGACCGCTCTGGATATGGTCAGCAACTCCTGGAATTCATGCAGCAGAATGGCGGCATCTGACTTCAGCATTTCATCAGAGTCAGCCGATTCGATCACCGTATTGATCGCCTTGTTGGCGCTATCAATCATCTCAGTTACGCCGCCCTGCCTGCTGACGGCTAATACCAGCGCGCTTATCAACAGCGACTGCGCTTCGACGCGCGCGGTGAGCTGTTTAGTCTCCGCATCGATTTTTGATATTTTAGCGAGCATGCTCAGCACAACATTTTTCATAACGGCCTCCCTGTAAAACAGGGATCTTACCTTGCTGCCTGTCTCCAGCAAGATGAAAAGTCTTAAATAGTCGCTTTGCCTGTTACTGCTTCAGCATGAATTTTTAGAGAGCGCGCTTAAGATGCTGCCATAGCGCATAAAAAAACCCCGACATTAAATGCCGGGGTTGGTGGCTTAAACAGATTCTAAACTACTCTGTTTATTAAGACTTGCGTCCGCCGCTATGGCTATTCTGGCCACCTTTTTTACCTGCTTCTGAAGCTTTTTCACGGTCGTTGGCGAAATTACCGCCGCTGTTCTGACCGCCTTTCTTACCTGCTTCTGAAGCTTTTTCAGGGTTCTCTGCGAAATTACCTGAACCACCACGATGCTCGGCCATAATATCCTCCTGGACATATTGTCATTCAGTAAATGGCAACCGGCATAAATCTGTTACGCCAGCCGTATTTCGTGTTGCATGATTAATACTAGACGACGCGCCCATATCTGCAAGTCTGCTGCAGGATATAAAACCCAGTTATTTGTTAGCGAAGCGATAATTTAAAAACCTCATTCACAGCGAAGCGCAGGTTAATAAGTTTATCTTCAGACACTTACCTGAAATAGAGTAATAAGCTTAACCAGCGCGCTGTTAATATATTTTTACCAACCTCAAAGAAATAACATAAAAATAAAGGCGGCTAAGCCGGGGAATTATATTCGTCTCCCGTTGCAGGGCGTCGCTGTCGCTGAAGAACGATGATTTTTGACGGAAGACCACGCGCTTGCGCACCAGGCGGCAAAGGTTAAGGGATAGCGGGATGATGTGATACCTGCATCTACCTTTAGAGATGTTCGCTGATTCGGGAAAAGAGAGGAGTGGCCGGGACAGAGGAGGCTATATGCAAGCGTGAGATAGCAGGATGCACTCTCTAAATTCATGACGCAAAAAAAGACCGAACACGATTCCTGTATTCGGTCCAGGGAAATGGCTCTTTAAGAGCCGTGCGCTAAAAGTTGGCATTAATGCAGGCGATTTCGCCTTGCCAGTTAAGATTAGACCACGCTTTTGGAAATGCCAGCGAACAGCCGGGCAGAGGAGATCCGCAGGATCAGAGTGTGATCCTGGCGGCAGAATCATTGAAAGAAGGCGCGAAAGAGCATCGCGCCCTGGTCAGGATTATTTATCGCACAGCGCCTGTGTACGCTCGATAATCGGCTGCAGGCTCATCATCTGGCCTGGATGCGCTTTGTCTTCCGCCTGGATTACAGAGATGGGCTGCGCCTTAACCTGGCCTGCCTGCACGCGGGCTTCGGCTTTATCGTTGAGCGGATACTGCATCAGCGTGCTGGGGTTGATGGCAAACAGCGAACCATCTTTTTCGCAGGTCAGCATCACCTCTTCACGGCTAAAGGGCCAGGCCGCCTTACCTACCTCAAAACGGCTGACGGTAATAATCTCCGCCGCCAGCGCCTGGCCACCGAGAGACAATAACAGCACTGCGGGGATCACTTTCTTCAGCAAAATAGCCTACCTTTTTACTCAGTCAAAACGGGTCAGACTCAGGCTGGCGACAGCGTGGCGAAGACGCTGACCAGGCCAACCACTGCGCATGCCAGCAGCAGTTCAAGCTGCGTCATGCGAATAAATATATGTTGCGCGCCCTTCCCCGCGCGGCGAAAACGCGGCACCAGCACGTAACGGTTGAGCAGCGCAATAGCGACCATAAGAGCCACCAGCGTCACCTTAACAACTAACAGTTCGCTGTAAAGCCCGGCGTGCCACTGACGAGGCCAGCCGACGATCAGCCGCGTATTCACCACGCCGGTGAGCAGTGTCGCAGCGACCGCCAGATGTCCGTAACGCGAAAAGCGCATCATGGTGCGAATAGCGTCGCTGCGCTTATCAATCTGCCGCGCCTCGCGCATCAGAATAAGCAGCGGCAACAGGCCGCCTGCCCAGAAGGCGGCGCCGATGAGATGCAGCGCATGATTACTCTGCTGCAGCGCGCCCAGAGCGCCTTCGCGCATCGCCGCATGTCCGGTCAGCGCCATACAGGCCAGCTGCAACAGCGCGCCGACCAGCCACGCCTGCTGCCGTCGTTCATTACGCAGCAGGCTCGCCAGCAGCGTTGCCGCGGCCAGCGCTATCTCCCACTGCCAGACCGCGCCAAAGCGCGTGCTCAGCACCGCGCGCCAGATCAGAGCATCGCTCAGATTGCGCCAGTCGCCGCTGATCAACGCCAGCTGGGTTGCCAGCATCAGCAGCCCACTGAACAGCACCAGCCAGACGCACCCGCGCATTATGGCGTCGAGCCGCTGCGCCAGCGCGTGACGATAGCGTACCGGCGCTAACAGCGCGGTGTAAAACGCGCTGCCCGCCAGCAGCATCACGGCGGCGAAATGCAGCGCACGCAGCAGGATCCACAGCAAAGTCACTAATTACTTCACGCTAAAGCGGTAGCTGCCCTGGGTTTTATGCCCGTCAACCGACAGTACATGCCAGTTAACCTGGTAATCGCCCGCGGCCAGCGGTGCCTTCAGCGGAACGATCAGGCGATTGTGCTGCTTCGCATCCAGCTGCGCCTTTTCGCTGGCGATCGTTTTTTTACCGGCATCCAGCAGCGTCACGCCGCTAAAAGCGGGTTCCACATCTTCGGTAAAGCTGAGGGTCAACTCCTGCGGCGCGGCGGCGACTACGGCGTTATCGGCCGGTTGGGATGATTTCAGGTGAGCATGCGCCAGCACCGACTGGCTGAACAACAACAGCGAGACGGCAGCGCCTGTTAAGAGGGTTCTTTTCTGCATGGGATCATCCTTTTAGCCATCGCATCAGCGGCAAACGTGGGCAAGGATACGCCGTGGCTTTTAAGGTGTCGAGGGCCAGCGATGCTATCCTTTGCCCTTGATTCAGAGCGGGATAAGCATTATTTTTGCCCCCTGTCTTCAGGAGATCACCATGAGTCAAAACCTCGCCCTGCTTTCTCAGGAAGAGAAAGATAAAGTCAATGTTGAACTGGCCGCAGCGGGCGTGGCGTTCAAAGAGCGCTACAACATGCCGGTAGTGGCTGAAATAGTTGAAAACGAGCAGCCTGCGGCGCTTCGTGACTGGTTTCGCCAGAGACTGATGCACTATCGCCAGGCGTCGCTGAACTTTTCGCGCCTGCCCTACGAACCCAAACTGAAGTAATTCATGCTACGCGTAATTGATACCGAAACCTGCGGTCTACAGGGCGGCGTGGTGGAAGTGGCGTCGGTCGACGTGATTGACGGCCAGATCGTCAACCCGATGAGCGATCTGATCCTGCCTGACCGCCCAATCAGCCGTCAGGCGATGGCCGTCCACCGCATCACCGAAGCAATGGTGGTTGGCAAACCCACCATCGAAGAGGCGATTGGCCGCTATCACGGCAGCGCTTTCTATGTCGCGCATAACGCCAGCTTCGATCGCCGTATGCTGCCGGAGATGCACGGTGACTGGATCTGCACCATGATGCTGTCGCGCCAGCTGTGGCCTGGCATTAAGTACGGCAATCAGACGCTGCGCCACAGCCTGAAGCTGGAGGTATCGCCGCCCGCCGATCTACATGCCCACCGCGCGCTTTACGACTGTTACGTTACCGCCGCGCTGTTGATCCGCATTATGGAGACCTCCGGCTGGGATGCGTCGCAGATGGCGCAGCGCTGTCAGCCCGCCAGCGTGGCGGGCGACGTGCTGCCCTTTGGCAAGTATCGTGGTCAAAGCGTGGCCGCTATTGCGCGCAAAGATCCGCGCTATCTGCGCTGGGTGCTGGAGAACGTGCGCGATTTGCGCCCGCCGCTGCGGCAGGCGCTGCGTCGATACCTGAGCGACGATCAGTAATCGCGCTGCGGCGGCAGGCTGCCCTGCGCCAGCGCGATCAGGAAAGTCAGCTCCAGCGCAATTCCCTCATAGGATTTATAACGTCCCGACTTGCCGCCGTGACCGGCATCCATATCCGTACAGAGCATCAGCAGATTATTGTCGGTCTTCAGCGCGCGCAGTTTCGCCACCCATTTTGCCGGCTCCCAGTACTGCACCTGAGAATCATGCAGCCCGGTGGTCACCAGCATATGCGGGTAGGCTTTCGCCTCGACATTGTCGTAGGGGCTGTACTGGCGCATATAGCCGTAGTAATCGGCGTCGTTAGGGTTGCCCCACTCATCATATTCGCCGGTGGTCAGCGGGATCGACTCATCCAGCATCGTCGTGACCACATCGACAAAGGGCACCTGCGCCACCACGCCGTGAAAGAGTTCCGGTGCCATATTGATCACGGCGCCCATCAGCAGGCCACCCGCGCTGCCGCCCATGGCATAGAGCTGTTCAGGCTGGCCAAAGCCCTTTTTCACCAGCGCCTGCGTGACGTCGATAAAATCAGTGAAGCTGTTCATCTTATTGAACAGGCGACCGCCGTCATACCAGCGCTGTCCCAGCTCGCCGCCGCCGCGCACGTTGACCAGCGCATAGACAAAGCCGCGATCGAGCAGGCTAAGGCGGCTGACGCTGAAGTCCGCCTCCATATTGCTGCCGTAGGCACCGTAGCCATAGACCAGCATCGGGTTCTTGCCGGGCTGATAGTATTTACGGTGATAGACCAGCGACACCGGCACCTCGGTGCCGTCGCGCACCGTGATCCAGTGATGCTCGCTTTTGTAGTTGTCCGGATCGAAACTGCCGACCGCGCTCTGTTTGAGGATGCGCCGTTCGCCAGTGTCCATATCTAGCTCAAACAGCGTAGTCGGCGTGGTCATTGAGCCGTAGCCATAGCGCAGCTTGCTGGTTTCCGGCGAAGGATTAAACGCCAGCCAGGTGACATAGGTCGGGTCGTCAAAGGCGATGCCGGTCACTTCTCCGGTTTCCCAGTGCATCTGACGCAGGCTGGTAAGGCCGCGCTGACGCTCCTCCACCACCAGCCAGTCGCGGAACAGCTGGAAATCTTCCATCACGACATGATCGCGCGGCTTGATCAGGGTTTCCCAGCGCGACTCATCCAGCCAGCGCGTACGGTATAGCCCGAAATTTTCGCCGTCGCGGTTCGAGCGGATATAAAACTGATGCTGATAGTGATCCAGACTGTATTCATGATCTTTACGGCGCGGCAAAAACACCTGCGGCATGGCGTCCGGGAAACCGGCGTCGATCAGCTGGATCTCGCTGGTATTGGTGCTGAACAGCGCGATCAGAATGAAATGCTCGGACGTGGTTTTATGCACGCTGAGATGATAGGTATCATCCTTTTCTTCATAGACCAGCTGGTCGTCGCTTTGCGGCGTGCCAAGTTCATGTCGCCAGACCTGATAAGGCAGCAGCGTTTGCTCATGCTTGCGCACGTAGTAGAGCGTGCGCGAATCATTCGCCCAGGCGAAGCTGGACGAGGCGTTGTTTAATACTTCGGGATACCAGCTCCCTTTCTCAAGGCAGCGGAAACGGATGCCGTATTGCCGCCGGGAGAGAAAGTCTTCCGCCAGCGCCATCACCTTATTGTCAGGACTGATATTAAGCGAGCCCATAGTGTAGAACTCGCTGTGGGAGGCGCGCTGGTTGGCGTCCAGCAGCAGCGTCCACTCATCGGTCTCGGCGCTTTCGGCGGGTTGGCGATAATACGCGGCATACTCGTTGCCGCTCTCATAGCGACTCTGATAGCGATAGCCGTTGTGCACATAGGGAACCGAATGATCCTGCGGCGGCAGGCGATCGACAATCTCTTTTAAAATACGGTTCTGTAACGGCTGCTGGGTCGCCATAATCTGCTTGCCGTAGTTATTTTCGGCACGCAAATAGTCCAGCACCTCTTCATTTTCGCGCTTGTCGTCGCGCAGCCAGTAATAATCGTCCACGCGCGTATCGCCATGGAGCGTCATTTCATGAGGAATTTTTTTTGCGATGGGGGCCTGCATGCTCCGTCTCCCTGTTATTAATACTCTTTAAGGGTGGCATCAGGTGGCGGGGAAGCCAAATTTTTGTGCGTAACGCGTTGTTATTGCGGCCGCGCAAGGCGGCCGCAGGCGGCTTATTCCGCCGCAATCTGCGCTTTTTTCGTCTGCAAATCCTTTTCAATGCCGTCACGCACGTCCTGCGGAATCTTTAACGCGTCGCCCAGCGCGGTAAGATAGCTGCGCTCCATAAAGTGATCGATATCGATAGCGGCACAGCTGAGGAAATAGAGCTCCAGCGCTTCATCTTCATTTTTAACGTCGGCCGCCAGCCAGGCGGGATCGAGCGGTCGGTTAATGGCCTGCTGGATCAGCGTTTCCGCCGCCTGACCATAGCCCGATTCATGAATTGTGCGCTCTATGGCGGCGCGCTCACGATCGTCAATATGGCCGTCGCTTTTGGCAGCGAACACCAATGCCGTTACCAGCCGTTCAGCGCGCTGATCCGCCGGAGTCTGTAGCTCGCCGAAACCGGCTTCATGCTGGTGCGTATCGCGCACGCGCTGTTTATATTTGTTCCACAGCACCGCGCCTGCCGCCGCGCTCCCGCCGATAATCAGCGCTTTGCCGCCATACTCGGTCAACAGCTTGCGTGATTTTTTGCTGGCAATAAGCAAGCCTGCCAGGCCGCCCAGCGCGCCGGGCGCCAGCATCTCGTTTAATCCTCCGTTGCCGCCGCTGTGATCCTTCTTCGTCAGCAGCGACTGTAACTGTTGCAGCAGGTTGTTCATCTTTCTCTCCTTCGTAGCGACAAGGACTCTACTCTGCACCACCGGGCGTCAGTAAACGTCAAGGTGAGAAAAGAGAGGCAAAGCGCCAGAAGATGAGAACGCAAACGTTTTCGTTTATACTGCGCGCGCGTTTTGACTCACAGGTGAAATTATGACGACTCTTGGAACTGCGCTGCGTCCCGCTGCGACGCGTGTCATGCTGTTAGGCTCGGGTGAGCTGGGTAAAGAAGTTGCGCTGGAGTGCCAGCGACTGGGTGTGGAAGTGATCGCCGTAGACCGCTACGCCGATGCGCCCGCAATGCATGTGGCGCACCGCAGCCACGTAGTGAATATGCTGGACGGCGAGGCGCTGGCCGCGCTTATCGCGCAGGAAAAGCCCGACTATGTGGTGCCGGAAATCGAAGCGATCGCGACGGATAAGCTGATTGAGCTGGAGCAGCAGGGCCAGCGCGTGGTGCCTACCGCGCGCGCCGCACGCCTGACCATGAAC
>NZ_DJDN01000021.1:19211-25713 GCF_002431095.1 Pantoea sp. UBA5923
ACCATGAACCGTGAAGGCATCCGCCGTCTGGCGGCGGAAGATCTGGGGCTGCCTACCTCCAGCTATCGTTTCGCCGACAGCAAGGCCAGTTTCGAAGCGGCGGCGGCGGAGATCGGCTTTCCCTGTATCGTCAAGCCGGTGATGAGCTCCTCAGGCAAAGGCCAGAGCTTTATTCGTGAGGCCAGCCAGCTCGACCACGCCTGGGAGTATGCGCAGCAAGGCGGACGCGCAGGTGCCGGCCGTGTGATTGTTGAAGGGGTCGTCAAATTCGATTTCGAGATTACGCTACTTACCGTGAGCGCGGTTGATGGTCTTCACTTCTGCGCGCCCATCGGCCATCGTCAGGAAGATGGCGACTATCGCGAATCCTGGCAGCCGCAGCAGATGAGCGACGTTGCGCTGCAGCGCGCACAGGCGATCGCCGGTGAAGTGGTAAAGGCGCTGGGCGGCTACGGCCTGTTTGGCGTTGAACTCTTTGTCTGCGGCGATGAGGTGATCTTTAGCGAAGTGTCGCCGCGCCCGCACGATACCGGCATGGTTACGCTGATTTCGCAGGATCTCTCCGAGTTCGCCCTGCACGTGCGCGCTTTCCTTGGTCTGCCGATTGGTGGTATTCGCCAGTACGGCCCGTCGGCGTCGGCGGTGATCCTGCCGCAGCTGCACAGCCAGAATCTGAAGTTCGTTAACGTGGAAGCGGCGCTGGGGGCGGGACTACAGCTGCGCCTGTTCGGCAAGCCGGAAATCGCTGGTTCGCGCCGTCTCGGCGTTGCCCTGGCGAGCGGTGAGAATACCGATGAGGCCGTCGCGCGCGCTATCGCCAGCGCGGCGGCGGTTAACGTCGAAGGCTAATCATAATGCGGTGAGCGCCCTGCTCACCGCTGATGATTATTTTGCGCCTTCTACCGCTTCACGGGCCAGACGCGTAATGCGATCCCCGTCGCCCGTCTCCAGCGCGTCGTTTGGCACCAGCCAGGAGCCGCCAATGCAGAGCACGCTTTTCAGCGCCAGATAGTCGCGATAGTTAGCGGGCGAAATGCCGCCGGTCGGGCAGAAGCGCACCTGCGGGAAGGGGCCGCCGATCGCCTGCAGTGCCTTAACGCCGCCGTTCGCTTCCGCCGGGAAGAATTTAAATTCGCGCAGGCCGTAATCCATGCCGGTCATCAGTTCGGAAACGGTGCTGATACCTGGAATAAGCGGCACCGGACCTTCTACCGCGGCCTTGAGCAGCGACTCTGTGACGCCGGGGCTGATAACGAACTGCGCGCCCGCTTCGGTCACTTCCTGCAGCTGCTGCGTGTTGATCACGGTTCCCGCGCCGACAATCGCTTCCGGCACTTCTTTAATCATCAGGCGCAGCGCATCCATCGCCACCGGCGTGCGCAGCGTCACTTCCAGCACGCGAACGCCGCCCGCTACCAGCGCTTTTGCCATCGGCACCGCATGTTCCAGCTTGTTCACTACGATCACCGGCACCACAGGTCCAGTGGTCAGAATCTTTTCAGCACTCGTCTTCCAGTTCTTCATCGGTTCCCCTTGCTTATCCATACCGGCGCCTGCCGTGTGCCGCGCCATCAATGCGTCACTACCATACAGGATCGCCTTCCGCATCGTCTATCCGCCCAGAATAATTTTTGAAACTGCGGTTCACTTTCCTGCGGGAAGGTACAAAAAAGCCCGCACGCGGCGGGCTGATTTCAGGATTATTCGAACTCGTTCCACGAGCGGCCGTCGCGCGTGATCATCGCCACGGACGCCACCGGCCCCCAGGTACCAGCCTGATAAGGCTTGGAGGAGTCGCCGTCGGCGGCCCAGGCCTCAATGATGGAGTCGACATAGGTCCATGCCGCTTCTACCTCATCGCGACGCACAAACAGCGCCTGGATGCCGCGCATGCTCTCCAGCAGCAGACGTTCATAGGCGTCCGCCAGATGCGACTGATTGAACGTCTCGGAGTAGCTCAGATCCAGCTTGGTGGTCTGCAGTTTATGCTTGTGATCCAGACCCGGCACTTTGTTGAGGATCTCGATATCGACGCCCTCGTCCGGCTGCAGACGAATAGTGAGCTTGTTCTGCGGCAGCTCGGAGTAGGAATCCTTGAACAGGTTCATCTCCGGGTTTTTGAAGTAGACCACGACTTCGGAACATTTGGTCGGCAGACGCTTGCCGGTACGCAGATAGAACGGAACGCCCGCCCAGCGCCAGTTGTCGATATCAACGCGAATGGCGACGAAAGTTTCCGTTGAGCTGGATTTATTGGCGCCCTCTTCTTCCAGATAGCCCGGCACTTTTTTACCCTGCACGAAGCCAGCAGTGTACTGGCCGCGCACCGTTTTATCGCGCACGTTAGTCTGATCGATACGGCGCAGCGAGCGCAGCACTTTGACTTTCTCGTCGCGAATCGCGTCAGCGCTGAGATCGGACGGCGGTGCCATGGCGATCATGGTAAGCACCTGCAGCAGGTGGTTCTGAATCATATCGCGCATCTGGCCAGCCTGATCGAAGTAGCCCCAGCGTCCTTCAATGCCCACCTCTTCAGCCACGGTGATCTGCACGTGATCGATAGTGCGGTTATCCCAGTTATTGACGAAGATAGAGTTAGCGAAGCGCAGCGCCAGCAGGTTCAGCACCGTTTCTTTACCAAGATAGTGGTCGATACGGAATACCTGGCTCTCGTCAAAGAACTCGCCTACCGCGTCGTTGATCTCTTTCGAGGTTTCCAGCGAGGTGCCAAGCGGCTTCTCCATCACCACGCGCGCCGGTTTGGCGTTCAGCTTCGCTGCGCCCAGCCCCTTACAGATAGCGCCGAAGGTGCTTGGCGGCATCGCGAAATAGTTAATGGTGGTGCGTTTTGCCTGATCGAGCATTTTTCCCAGTTTGGGAAAATGGGAGGTATCGTTGACGTCGAGGTTGCAGAAGTCGAGACGGCCGCTGAGCTTGTCCCACAGCGCTTCGTCGATCTTCTCCTTCATAAAGGTTTCCAGCGCTTCACGCACCACTTTGGTATAAGCTGCTTTGTCCCAGTCGGCGCGTCCCACGCCGATGATGCGGGTTTCCTCGTGGATCTGTCCCGCTTTTTCCAGCTGATACAGTGAAGGCAACAGTTTCCGGCGCGCAAGATCGCCTTTTGCGCCGAATATCACCAGATCGCATGCCTGGGCTGTTTGTGTTACCGCCATTTTCCTCTCCTCATTGCAGGATGATCCCGTTGGCGTGTGCATCCTCATCCACCGGGTCCGTGTTGTAATTTTCTTTCAGCACAATGTACTTATTTCAGGGGGTCAGGTAAACCTGACTCTATGCTGGTCCGCAGAGTTAACTCTGGACGGAATAAGGCGTGCCGATGTGATACTGCGTGCGCTTTTACCCACTGTAGCGTTGCGGCCGTTGTCCGGCAAAATCGAATCCGGCTCAAATTATGACAAAAATTTTCAGTATCGGCTTACCCATACTTGCGCGCAGTCATGGTGAACGCGGTATATTCACGCTTTTATGGTCTCTCGGCCAGCCATTGCTGGCATCGATAAAAGCGATAATGGTCATTGGGTTATGAACATTCAGGAAAAAATTGAGGCGCAGCTGGCGACGTTCAGCAAGTCGGAACGTAAGGTCGCCGCGCAGATCCTCGCCGCTCCGCAGGAGGCGATACACTCCAGCATCGCCCGCCTGGCGCGCGCCGCTGACGTCAGCGAGCCTACCGTGAATCGCTTTTGTCGCCGGCTCGGCACCCGGGGCTTCCCCGATTTCAAACTGCAGCTGGCGCAGAGCCTGGCAAAAGGGCTGAGCTGGGTCAGCCGCGACGTGGATGAGCATGACGATACCGAGGGTTACAGCCATAAAATTTTCGACTCGGCGCTGGCCGGTCTGCAACGCGTACGCAACCAGCTCGATCTCGCCGTGGTGCAGCAGGCGGTAGCGGCGCTGTCACAGGCGCAAAAAGTGGCGTTCTTTGGTCTGGGCGCCTCAGCGGTGGTGGCGCACGACGCCTTTAATAAATTTCTGCGTTTTAATCTGCCTGTCGTCTGGTCCGAGGATATTGTGATCCAGCGCATGAGTTGTATAAATAGTCGTTCAGACGACGTTTTTGTTTTAATTTCGCATACTGGCCGCACGAAAAATATGGTAGAACTGGCTCGCCTTGCCGGTGTAAACGGTTCCACAGTGATAGCCATTACCTCTCCCGCCTCTCCGCTAGCGGAGGTCGCCACGCTGGCGTTGACGCTTGATGTTCCGGAGGATACCGATGTCTATTTGCCGATGGTTTCCCGCCTGGCGCAGCTCACCGTTATCGACGTGCTGGCGACCGGGTTTATACTCGAGCGCGGCGGCGCGTTTCGTGAGAATCTGAAACGGGTTAAAGAGGCATTGAAAGCTTCGCGTTTCGATAAGCCCCTCGCCATGGAAAACGCAGCGAAACAAAAAAATTAACATCACATTTACAATGTGAGTCGTATCACAGGCTTTCCTTCAGTTAGAATAATCATCACGCCCTGTCCACTTTAGGGGATACGCAAATTTGTCAACGGAGTCCTTCATGTCAAGACGTCTTAGAAGAACCAAGATCGTTACAACCCTCGGCCCGGCCACAGACCGCGACAATAATCTGGAAAAAATCATCGCCGCAGGCGCAAACGTTGTTCGACTCAACTTCTCTCACGGCACCCCGGAAGATCATCAGCTGCGCGCCAATAAAGTGCGCGAAATCGCCGCGAAGCTGGGTCGTCACGTCGCTATTCTGGGCGATTTACAGGGCCCGAAAATTCGTGTTTCGACCTTTAAAGAGGGCAAAGTGTTCCTCAACGTGGGCGACCGTTTCCTGCTGGACGCCAGCCTGAGCAAGGGCGAAGGCGATAAAGAGAAAGTTGGCATCGACTATAAAGGCCTGCCAGAAGATGTGGTGCCGGGGGATATTCTGCTGCTCGACGATGGTCGCGTGCAGCTGAAGGTGCTGGAAGTTCAGGGCATGAAGGTGTTCACCGAAGTGACCGTTGGCGGCCCGCTCTCCAACAATAAAGGCATCAACAAGCTCGGCGGCGGCCTGTCGGCTGAAGCGCTGACCGAAAAAGACAAAGCGGACATTATTACCGCCGCGAAGATCGGCGTCGATTACCTGGCGGTCTCTTTCCCGCGCAGCGGCGAAGATATGAACTATGCGCGTCGTCTGGCGCGTGAAGCGGGCTGTGAAGCGCAGCTGGTAGCGAAAGTCGAGCGCGCCGAAGCGGTCGCGACGCAGGAAGCGATGGACGATATTATTCTCGCCTCCGATGTGGTGATGGTGGCGCGTGGCGACCTGGGCGTTGAAATCGGCGATCCCGAACTGGTCGGTATTCAGAAGGCGCTTATCCGCCGCGCGCGCCAGCTGAACCGCACCATCATCACCGCCACGCAGATGATGGAGTCGATGATCACCAACCCGATGCCGACGCGCGCCGAGGTGATGGACGTCGCTAACGCCGTACTCGACGGCACCGACGCCGTTATGCTGTCAGCGGAAACCGCCGCCGGTCAGTACCCCGCAGAGACCGTTTCCGCAATGGCGAAAGTCTGTCTGGGCGCGGAAAAGATCCCCAGCGTGAACGTATCCAAGCATCGCCTGGAAGTGACCTTCGACAATATCGAAGAAGCGATCGCGATGTCGGCTATGTATGCGGCGAACCACCTGCAGGGCGTGACCGCCATTATCACCATGACCGAATCAGGCCGCACGCCGCTGATGACGTCGCGCATTACCTCCGGCCTGCCGATTTTCGCTATGTCGCGCCATGAGCGCACCCTGAACCTCACGGCGCTCTATCGCGGCGTGACGCCGGTGTTATTTGACAGCGATAATGACGGCGTGGTGGCTGCACACGATGCGGTCAATCTGCTGCGCGATAAAGGCTTTCTCGTTTCGGGCGATCTGGTCATTGTGACGCAGGGCGACGTTATGGGCGCAACCGGCACCACTAATACCAGCCGGGTACTGCGCGTAGACTAACGCGCGCCCAGCCGCTGTTCTGAAGCTGTAAACAACGCGACCGCCTGGCGGTCGCGTTTTATTTTCCTAAAAGGAGTCTGGATGCCGCGCTATCAACCCGTCAGCAAACTCACGGCAGGCCTGCTGCTGTTTCCGCTGGCGCTGGTGCTGTTTGAATTCGCCACCTATATCGCACACGACATGATCCAGCCTGGTATGCTGCTGGTTACTCAGGAGTTTGCCGTCGGCCCGGAATGGGTATCCACATCGCTGACCGCCTATCTGCTCGGCGGCGTAGTGCTGCAATGGCTGCTTGGGCCGCTCTCCGATAAATATGGCCGTCGTCCGGTAATGCTGGGCGGCATTCTCTTTTTCATTGTGGCCTGCGTATTAACCACCTGGGTCGGTTCCATCAGAGAATTTGTCGCGCTGCGCTTTATTCAGGGCATTAGCCTCTGCTTTATCGGCGCGGTCAGCTATGCGGCGATTCAGGAAGCCTTTGACGAGGCGCTGGCGGTACGCGTTATGGCGCTGATGGCGAACGTCGCG
>NZ_DJDN01000029.1:0-218 GCF_002431095.1 Pantoea sp. UBA5923
GGTCAGGGTTTTTTGCGTTTTAAGGCTGAAAAACGCGCTGCAATGATCATTATTCAGCGCGTCGTGTCTTTTATGCCTTGCTCAGCCACTCTGCAATAAAATCGGTAATCTCTTCCGGACGATTCAGGTTCAGCAAAGGCACCTCTACTTCCAGGTGACTGTCGCTGGCGACAGCAATAACGTGCTCATCCAGCAAGGGTGAAACATCTTCTTTTACG
>NZ_DJDN01000029.1:351-88899 GCF_002431095.1 Pantoea sp. UBA5923
GAAACATCTTCTTTTACGCCTGCGCGCCACAGGATGATTTTCGGCACCGGCTCATCTTTAAATCCTTCAACCAGCACGACATCCACCAAAGCCGGGTCCATATGGCTGACCAGATAATGCAAATCGAGCGCAGCGCCTTGCGGCGTCTCGCACATCAGCGCCCAGCGCTGCGAGCTGGCGACAATAACCTGATCGGCGCCCGCTTTTCGCAGCAGGTAGCTGTCTTTACCCGGCGTATCGATCTCCATCTGATGATGCGTATGTTTTATCAGCCCAGGCCGGATGCCTCTCGCTTTCAGTTGCGGGATCACCTGCTGCAACAGCGTGGTTTTTCCGGTTCCGCTCCAGGCGGCAATAGCCAGTAAGGGCAGCATCATTCAGCGTTCTCCTGGAGATCTTCAGGCGTATTGACGTTGCGGAAAGGGGCTTCATTCTGACTTACCTGCACCGCATGTCCGCCCTGCTCACGTAAAAACTGCATCAGACGTCGCTCCCCGCGCTGCAGATAATCAGCCAGCGGCTCGGCCAGGCTGCGGTGCAATAACGCCAGCGCAGGGTGATCGCGCTCGGCCGAACGCGCCCAGACTGCTGGCGCCTTTTCTCTCTGTCGCCATAGCTGATCTACGTAATCTACGGGCACAAATGGCGTATCGCAGGAACAGAAGGCGACCCATTCCGTTTCCGCGGCGAGGAGGCTGCTCAGCATGCCTGCAAGCGGCCCTGGATAATCGGGCAGAGTATCAGGGATAACCGTACAGCCGCTCATCTGATACCGATCAAGGTTACGATTGGCGCTTATCATGACAATGTCAACTTGCGGCCTGAGCCGTTGAAGAACATGCTGATAAAGCGGGATGCCGTTAAACAGCACCAAACCTTTATCCTGACCGCCCATGCGACGCCCTTGTCCGCCGGCCAGAATAACGCCGGTTAATGCTGTCATGCCGATACCCCTGTTTAAAGGCTTATAACAAACCTGTTATGAGGAAAAATAGATGAAATATCATCGCCTGAATGAACTGCTTGAGCTGTTACGGCCTGCATGGCAGCAGGAACCCGATCTTAACCTTATGCAATTTTTACAAAAACTGGCGCAGGAATCTGGTTTCAGTGGCCCATTAAGTGAATTAACCGATGACATATTGATTTACCATCTGAAAATGCGTGACGCAGACAAGTATGCGGAAATTCCGGGCCGACAAAAAGATTATGAAACGGATTTTAAAACCGCACTGCTGCGCGCTCGCGGTGTGATTAAGGACGACAACTAATGCTATGCTTGCCGGCTCCTTGCAAAGACAGTAACGGGTAACATCATGGATGCCGCTTTTAACTTCCAGACGCTTAATCCTGACGCCATCCTTGATGCGCTGTGGGAGACAGGTCTTAGGGTTGAGTCTGGTTTAACGCCGCTCAACAGCTATGAAAATCGGGTTTATCAGTTCAGTGATGAAGACCGGCATCGCTACGTCGTGAAGTTTTATCGCCCGCAGCGCTGGAGCGCGGCACAAATTGAAGAAGAACATCGTTTTACGCACGATCTGCAAACTGACGAAGTGCCGGTTGCCGCGCCCCTTGTTCTGCAAGGAAAAACGCTTCACACCCATGCCGGCTTCTTGTTCACCGTTTTTCCCAGCCTTGGCGGTCGTCAGTATGAAACGGACAATGATGAGCATCTGGAGTGGGTAGGCCGTTTTCTGGGGCGCATACATCAGACCGGACGCAAACAACGTTTTGAGCAGCGTCCTACTATGGATTTAGAGGAGTACCTGCATCAGCCGCGCGCTGAGCTGGCGAGCAACGCTCTGGTGCCCGCCTCTCTGAAGGTCGCTCTGTTACAGGCTGTCGATAAGCTTGGCGTCGCCTTGCAGCAGCGCTGGCATCACAGCTGGCAGCCGCTGCGTCTGCATGGCGATTGTCATCCGGGCAATATCCTGTGGCGCGACGGGCCGTTATTCGTCGATCTCGACGATGCGCGTAACGGGCCAGCAGTGCAGGATCTCTGGATGTTGATCAACGGCGATCGTCAGGAGCAGCGTATCCAGTGGGATATTTTGCTGGAGGCTTATACTGAATTCAGTGATTTTGATATTAATGAATTGTCACTGATTGAGCCTTTACGCGCTATGCGCATGGTTTATTATCTGGCCTGGGTTGCGCGCCGCTGGCAGGATCCAGCTTTCCCCCGTGCTTTTCCATGGATGACGGACGAGGATTTCTGGCGCAGACAGATTTCGCAATTTACCGAGCAGGAGAAGTTGTTGCAGGAACCGCCGCTACAGCTGACCCCGCAATTTTAAATAGAGAAGTCAGGAGAATTTTTCACAATGAAGAAAATATGGTTTGCACTGGTTGGTTTAGTGCTGGCGTTTAGCGCTTCTGCTGCCCAGTTTACCGATGGCCAGCAATACGTCAGCCTGCCGAAGCCTGTTGCTGGCGAACCGCAGGTGATGGAGTTCTTCTCCTTCTTTTGCCCGCACTGCTATCAGTTCGAGCGTATTTATCACATCAGCGATGCCGTGAAAAAGAATCTGCCCGCTGATACTAAAGTCGTTAAATATCACGTCGACTTCCTGGGCGGCGATTTCGGTCCGGTAGTCACCCACGCATGGGCGGTTGCGATGGCGCTGGGCGTCGAGGATAAAGTGACTGCGCCTCTCTTCGATGGCATTCAGAAAACCCAAACCATCAGTGATGCAGATAGCCTGAAGGCGGCCTTTATTAACGCGGCAGGTATCTCTTCTCAGGAGTATGATGCTGCTTGGAACAGCTTTGCCGTAAAAGCGCTGGTTGCGCAGCAGGAAAAAGCGGCGTCAGATGTCGATCTGCGTGGCGTACCGGCAATGTTCGTTAACGGTAAATATATGGTCAATAATGGCGGTCTCGACACCAGCTCTATGGATAACTTTGTCGCGGAATATGCCAACGTCGTGAAGTTCCTGGTCAGCCAGAAATAACCCGCGTACTTTCCGTCTGAAAACGCCGACATTGTCGGCGTTTTTTTATGGCCGAAATTATTTAGCAAAATAGTCCATTCGCACCCTTCTAAATTTAATATCCACATAAGCCACTACCTGTGTAGAAAGGCTTACCCTGTCACGGTAATAAAATAGTACATTGATTTTTCTGCAATTAATAAATGTTAGCGGCATTTTATATCGCAGAGCCTAAAGCGTTATGATTTTTGCGCACAAAGTTATCCACAGAAAGATCCTTGCGATCCGCGCCGTAAAACCGTGAAAAAATCGTGGCGTAGACGCCCTGCGTTCAACATTCTGCTCAAGCTGTGGCATCCTTATAGTCCAATCCATGGCAACGAAGATTACACAGACTTATGGCGCAAATTGCAGAAAACCCCCTGATTCTGGTTGATGGCTCATCCTACCTTTACCGCGCTTACCATGCGTTTCCGCCGCTCACTAACAGCGCAGGAGAGCCTACCGGCGCGATGTATGGTGTGCTCAACATGCTGAAAAGTCTGCTGACGCAATACAATCCAAGCCACGTTGCCGTGGTATTTGATGCCAAAGGCAAAACTTTCAGGGATGAATTGTTCGAACACTACAAGTCACATCGCCCGCCAATGCCGGACGATCTGCGCGCGCAAACGGCGCCTTTGCACGAGATGGTAAAAGCGATGGGCTTGCCGCTGCTGGCGGTAAGCGGCGTTGAGGCGGACGACGTGATCGGTACGCTGGCGCTGCAGGCGGAGAAAGAGGGCCGCCCTGTGCTTATCAGCACTGGCGATAAGGATATGGCGCAGCTGGTCACGCCGAACATTACCTTAATCAATACCATGACCAACACCATTCTCGGCCCTGAAGAGGTAGAGCAAAAATATGGCGTACCCCCAGCGCTGATCATCGACTTCCTGGCGATGATGGGCGACAGCTCGGATAACATTCCTGGCGTACCGGGCGTTGGGGAAAAAACCGCGCAGGCGCTGCTGCAGGGGTTAGGTGGCATGCGCTCTATTTACGATAACCTTGATAAGGTCGCCGAGCTCTCTTTCCGCGGCGCGAAAACCATGGCGGCGAAGCTGGAGCAGAACCGCGAAGTGGCATTCCTCTCTTATCAGCTTGCCACCATCAAAACCGACGTCGAGCTGGAGCTTACCTGTAGCGAACTGACGGTTGCCGAACCGGACGTCGCGGCTCTGCAGGAGCTGTTCGGTCGTTACGAATTTAAACGCTGGCTGGCCGATCTGCAGGACGGCAAATGGCTACAGGGGAAAAAGAGCAATCTGAAAGCCCAGCAGACGCTGCCTGACGAAGGAACCGCGAAGCCAGAGGCGACCAGCGTGCTCGCTTCAGACGGCTACGTCACTATTCTCGATCAGGCGACCTTCGATGCCTGGCTGGAGAAGCTGAAACAGAGCGATCTCTTCGCGTTTGATCTGGAAACCGACTCGCTCGATACGCTCAGCGCCAACATCGTCGGCATCGCGCTGGCCGTCGCGCCGGGAGAGGCCGCCTATTTGCCGGTCGGCCACGATTATCTTGATGCACCGGATCAGCTGGATCGCCTTGAGGTGCTGGCGCAGCTCAAACCGATTCTGGAAGATAGCAAAGCCCTGAAAGTAGGTCAGAACCTGAAGTACGATCGCGGCGTCCTGAAAAATTACGATATCGAACTGGGCGGCATTAAGTTCGATACCATGCTGGAATCCTACATTCTTAACAGCGTGGTGGGTAAGCACGATATGGACAGCCTGTCGGCCCGCTGGCTGAATCATAAGACCGTGACTTTTGAAGAGATCGCCGGCAAGGGCAAAAACCAGCTGACTTTCAATCAAATCGCGCTGGAACAGGCGGCGCACTACGCGGCGGAAGATGCTGACGTCACGCTCCAGCTGCACCTGAAAATGTGGGCGGAGCTGGAGAAAGAGGCGGGTCCGAGGAAAATTTTCGAAGAGATTGAAATGCCGCTGGTGACGGTGATTTCACGCGTCGAGCGTAACGGCGTGCTGATCGATCAGGGCATTCTGGCGCAGCACTCAAAAGAGCTGATGCACAGGCTGGCGGAGCTGGAGCAGAAAGCGCATGAGCTGGCGGGCGAGCCTTTTAATCTTTCGTCCACTAAGCAGCTACAGACGATTCTGTTTGAAAAGCAGGGCATCAAACCGACCAAAAAAACGCCTGGCGGCGCGCCTTCTACCAGCGAAGAGGTGCTGGCGGAACTGGCCCTCGATTACCCGCTACCGAAAGTCATTCTTGAGCATCGCGGCCTGTCGAAGCTTAAATCGACCTATACCGACAAGCTGCCGCAGATGATCAACCCGCTGACCGGCCGCGTACATACCTCCTACCATCAGGCGGTAACCGCAACCGGGCGTCTCTCCTCTACCGATCCTAACCTGCAAAACATTCCTGTGCGCAATGATGAAGGGCGCCGCATCCGTCAGGCCTTTATCGCAGGGAAAGGTAACCGCATCGTGGCGGCGGACTACTCGCAGATTGAGCTGCGTATCATGGCGCACCTGTCGCAGGACAAAGGCCTGCTGGACGCTTTCGCCCACGGCGAAGATATTCACCGCGCCACCGCAGCAGAGGTATTTGGCGTTGCGCTCGACAAAGTGAGCGGCGAGCAGCGCCGCAGCGCGAAGGCGATTAACTTCGGCCTGATATATGGCATGAGCGCCTTCGGTCTGTCGCGTCAGCTTAATATCGGTGCGGGCGAAGCGAAAAGGTATATGGATCTCTACTTTGAACGCTATCCCGGCGTGCTGCGTTATATGGAAAACACGCGCCAGCTGGCGGCCAGCAAAGGCTATGTCGAAACCCTGGATGGACGCCGCCTCTGGCTGCCGGATATCAATTCCAGCAATGCTATTCGCCGTAAAGCCGCCGAGCGCGCGGCTATCAACGCACCTATGCAGGGCACAGCGGCGGATATCATCAAGCGCGCAATGATTGCGGTCGACGACTGGCTGCAACAGCAAAACGATGACGCGGTAAGGATGATCATGCAGGTGCACGATGAACTGGTGTTCGAAGTGCAGAGCGATGCAGTCGAGTCCGCAAGCCAGCAGATCCGTAAGCTGATGGAGGGCAGTATGAAGCTTGATGTCCCGTTGCAGGTAGAGATCGGCGTCGGAGAAAACTGGGACGAGGCACACTGATTAATGTTGCTCAGGCCGGGGAAGGATACTGCTCTCCGGTCAGCTCGGCCTATAAGAAAATAGTCTGTTTAACCGATTCAGCCTGAAAGAGAAATTGCGCGTTTTCTAACTACTTATCGGTTAAGCATTTTTTTGGTAATTAAACTACAGTCAGAGGCTATTTTTGTGATGAACGCATGAAAAATCATGTCGTTTGATGAAAACTAACTACAAAAAAGCCTTTGTACGTCAGAAAAAATCAGGTAAAGTTCGAGGCGTAGGGTACAGAGGTAAGATGTTCTATCTTTCAGACCTTTTACTTCACGTAATCGGATTTGGCTGAATATTAGCCGCCCCAGTCATTATATGACTGGGGCGTTTTTTATTGGGCTTTGCTCAGCGCAGCGAGCGACATCACTCACTTTCTACGCGTCAGCCGACGTATCCTGCGCAGGCGCTAATTCGTTAAACCAGACATCCAGCTTCTGGCGCAGCTTATCGACGCCCATCTTTTTCAGAGAAGAGAACATCTCCACCTGCACGTCGCCCATAAAGGCCAGCGAGGCTTCGCGTACCATATTGAGCTGCGCTTTGCGCGCGCCAGAGGCGAGCTTATCTGCTTTCGTCAGCAGCACCAGTACCGGAATCTGGCTCTCTACCGCCCACTCAATCATCTGCTGGTCGAGATCTTTTAACGGGTGACGAATATCCATCAGCACCACCAGGCCTTTCAGCGCTTCGCGTTTTTGCAAATATTCACCAAGCGCGCGCTGCCATTTACGCTTCATCTCTTCCGGCACTTCGGCATAGCCGTAACCCGGCAAATCCACCAGGCGTTTGCCGTCGGCGACTTCAAACAGGTTGATCAGCTGCGTGCGCCCAGGGGTTTTACTGGTGCGCGCCAGGCTTTTTTGGTTGGTCAGCGTATTCAGCGCGCTGGATTTACCCGCGTTCGAACGCCCGGCAAAGGCGACCTCAATACCGGTATCGGCAGGTAAATGGCGGATATCGGGGGCGCTGAGGATAAAATGGGTAACGTGATAATTCAGTGCAGACAAAATTTAACTCCAGAGACGAATACGGGCATTGGCGCTGATTATACGCGTTATGGCGCAAAAGTGCCCGACAGCATCGGTCGTCAGAATTTTGTAAGACATTTGCCATAAATGTTGCCCGTTATAACCTGTTTTAATGAAAAACCTGAAAAATAAAAATATTAAAAATCATGTAATTAGCAATATATGGCTGTTTAAATGCGCAAATCAGTCCGTGACTGGGTTGTGGCTTCCGCAGGTTGGTCTACATTATTGGGCAGTGCAGGGCAGCACCCATCAGGAAGATGTGCTCAGGAGCGTTGGGATGACCGCGAGCAGGGGAAGGGAAACGGTCAGGGATTACGGGCCGGAAAAGGACAGGGAGTAGCTCAGGAGTTGAGCAGGCGCGGGATCAACCGGGACGTTGCGAGCCAAAATGGATTAAAAATATGATTCCTTCTGCGGAAGGTGTGAAATAAGGCGACAGCTTCAGGCTGTCGCCTTTTTTCTTTGTCCGCTTTCTGCTAGATTTCGCCGCAATTCTGTACCTTCCGTTATCAGACGAGCTTGTGAAGAGGATACGTACTTTCAGGTACGCATCGCTGACAAAAGAGCCGCGTCAAGAGTGAGGGGTATATACTGATACTGATTAAAAACGTTGAGACCGAACATCATGAAGCAACCTGTACGCGGCGCGCACGGTAAACCGGCAAGCAAAACAAAACGCAAATCGCGTGAAGAACTCAATCAGGTCGCGCGCGATCGCAAGCGCGACAAAAAGCATCGCGGCAATGCCTCGGGCAGCCGCGCCAATCCTGAAATCAGCGCGGGAAAATCTGGCCAGGGCAATAAAGCCAAAGACCCGCGTATCGGCAGTAAAAAACCGATTCCGCTGGTGGCGGATGGCGCAACGGTCAGCGCACCGGTAAAAAAAGCGGCGAAGCCGGTCGCGCCAAAAGTGCGCCTCAGTCCGGAAGAGGAACTGGCGCAGCTGGAGAACAGCGAGCGTCTGGATGCGCTGCTGGATCGCATGGAAAATGGCGACACGCTGTCGGCGGAAGAGCAGGCATGGCTTGATGAAACCCTGGATCGCATTGACGAACTGATGGAGCAGCTCGGCATCAACATGGATGACGAGGCGGAAGACGAGCAGGCCGAAGAAGATATGTATCGCCTGCTAAAAGGCAACTGAGTTTTTGATCGGCATGCGCTCCGGCGCATGCCGCGCCAGACAGGTAAATCGTTATGTTTTGGCCTGGATCAATTTTAGCGCTGCTGCTGACATGTTATCTCCTGCTGTTATTGGCTAAACTACGGCGCCTGTCGCGTCTGAAGTCACGTTTACGTCGGGTTCAGTCCCGCCCACCTTTCCTCTCTTCTGCATCGCGACCTTCTCTCAGACGTCACCGGAAGGAGTAAGCATGTCTTTGCAACCCGTCTCCTGGGATCAGCGGCTTATTGAAAAGTACAACTACGCTGGCCCGCGCTATACCTCTTATCCCACTGCGCTTGAGTTCAGCGACAGCTACGGCGAAACGGATTTTCAGCGCGCCGTGGAACGCTATCCTGAGCGGCCGCTGTCGCTCTATGTTCATATCCCGTTCTGCCATAAGCTCTGCTACTTCTGCGGCTGCAATAAGATCGTGACGCGCCAGCTGCATAAGGCCGACCGCTATCTGGACGCGCTGGCGCAGGAGATCCACCATCGTGCGCCGCTGTTCCGCGATCGGCGCGTCACGCAGCTGCACTGGGGCGGCGGCACGCCGACCTTTCTCAACCGTGAGCAGCTCTCCCGGCTGGTGGCTTTGCTGAGAACACACTTTAACCTGGCCCACGATCTTGAAATGTCGATTGAGGTCGATCCACGCGAAATCGAGCCTGACACAATCTCGCATCTGCGCCAGCTCGGCTTTAACCGGCTGAGCATGGGCGTGCAGGATTTCAATAAAGCGGTGCAGGAACGCGTTAATCGCGTACAGGATGAAGAGGCGATTTTTGCCCTCATGGCGCGCGCGCGCGAACAGGGCTTTCACTCCACCAGCATCGATCTTATCTACGGTTTGCCGCTGCAAACGCCGGAGAGCTTCGCCTATACGCTACAGCGCGTGATTGCACTTAATCCGGATCGGATGAGCGTGTTCAACTATGCGCACCTGCCCGCGCTGTTTGCGGCGCAGCGTAAAATCAAAGAGCAGGAGCTGCCGTCGGCGCAGCAGAAGCTGGAGATCCTGCAGCAGACCATCGCTACGCTGACCCGGCAGGGCTATGACTTTATCGGCATGGATCACTTTGCGAAGCCGCAGGATGAGCTGGCGCAGGCGCAGCGCGCAGGGCTGCTGCATCGCAATTTCCAGGGTTACACCACCCAGGGCGACAGCGATCTGCTGGGCCTCGGCGTTTCCGCCATCAGCATGATCGGCGACAGCTACGCGCAGAATGAGAAAGAGCTTAACCGCTGGTATGACGCGGTGGCGACGCGCGGAGAGGCGCTCTGGCGCGGCGTGGCGCTCAGCAGGGATGATTGCCTGCGTCGCGACGTTATCAAAAGGCTGATTTGTAACTTCTCGCTCGATTTCCGCGCCATTGAAGCGCAGTACGCGATTCGTTTCTGCGACTACTTTGCTGAAGATTTAGCGCTGCTACAGCCGCTGGCAGAGGATGGGCTGGTGGAGCGGCGCGCCAGCGGTTTGCAGGTCACTGGCGCAGGCCGTTTGCTGATCCGCAACATCTGTATGTGCTTTGACGTTTATCTGCGGCAGAAGGCGCGCCAGCAGCAGTTTTCACGCGTGATTTAAGGCGAGCATATGCCTGCGCGGATGACGAGGCGATGACAGAGATGCGCCCCGTCATCCGCTTGCAGCACTGCGATCAGTTAAACAGGTTGACCATAATGGCGCACAGTACGGCCGCGACAGCAGCCTGCGGCGAATGGCCGGCAGCGCTGCCGATAACGGCGACATTGTGCGAAATCATGTGAAGAAAGGATTCTAACATCGTTCATCTCCCGATAGCCGCCCGTATAATACTGAACGGCATCGGTGTGTAAAGCGGGACAAGGCGAAAAAGCGTACAAAAAGTTGCTCGTTCGCCCGCGCCGTTACTCCATGCCCAGCTCTTTCAGTTTGCGAGTGAGGGTGTTGCGTCCCCAGCCCAGCAGTCGTGCTGCTTCCTGCTTGTGCCCTTGGGTATGGCGCAGCGCAGTCGTCAACAGCGTGCGCTCCATTTCCGGTTGCGCTTCAGAGAGCAGGTTTTGATGACCGGAACGCAGCGCGCGGTCGGCCCACTGCGCCAGCAGCGTCGCCCAGCTGTCCGGCAGCGACTGCACCGGGCTTTCCGGCGTGCTGGACTCGAACAGCTCAGGAGGCAGATCCTGAATCAGCACTTCCTGACCGGCCGCCATCACCGTCAGCCAGCGGCAGGTATTCTCCAGCTGGCGCACATTGCCTGACCAGTGCAGACGCGTCAGCGCCGCTTCGGTTTCCGGATGAAGGATTTTCGCCTCAACGCCCAGTTCGCGCGCCGCCACCTGCAGGAAATAACGCGCCAGGCGGGGAATATCCTCACGGCGTTCACGCAGCGGCGGCAGATGAACGCGGATCACGTTCAGGCGATGGAAGAGATCCTCGCGAAACTTGCCTTCCTGCACCCGCAGCTCCAGGTTCTGGTGCGTGGCCGCAATAATACGCACGTCGACTTTTACTGGCGCATAGCCGCCGACGCGGTAAAACTGCCCGTCGGCCAGTACGCGCAACAGACGCGTCTGGACATCGAGCGGCATATCACCGATCTCGTCCAGGAACAGCGTGCCGCCGTCCGCCTGCTCGAAACGGCCCTGACGAATCTGGTTTGCGCCGGTAAAGGCCCCTTTTTCATGGCCGAACAGCTCAGATTCGATCAGATCTTTCGGGATAGCCGCCATATTCAGCGCGATAAAGGGTGCTTTGGCGCGCGGGCTGTGACGATGAAGTGCATGTGCGACCAGCTCTTTACCGGTGCCTGATTCGCCGTTGATCAGCACGCTGATCGACGAGCGCGACAAACGCCCAATAATGCGGAAAACGTCCTGCATCGCCGGCGCTTCGCCGATGATATCAGTAGTCGGGCCGCTGACTGGCTGGTTGCGCGGCTGCTGCTGCTCCTGATAGTGACTGATAGCGCGCTCAACCAGCGCCACGGCTTCATCAATATCAAAGGGCTTCGGCAGATAATCGAACGCGCCTTGCTGATAAGCGCTTACCGCCGCATCCAGGTCGGAGTGCGCTGTCATAATGATGACCGGCAGCATTGGATGACGCTGTTTAATCTGTTTCAGCAGCGCCAGCCCATCCATGCCCGGCATGCGAATATCTGACAGTAAAACGTCTGGGGTTTTGGTCGAGAGCGCATCCAGCACTTCACTGGCGCTGTCGAACGTGGCACAGCTTAACCCGGCTCCAGTAAGCGCGCGTTCAAGCACCCAGCGGATGGAGCTATCGTCATCGACGATCCAGACTATCCCTCGTTGCATAGAAACCTCACTGGCGTATAGGCAGGTAAACCGAAAATTCGGTGTGTCCAGGCCAACTGTTAAATTCAATTTTTCCTGAATGCTGATCAATCAGGCTACGGGCGATAGAGAGACCGAGGCCGGTGCCGCCTTCGCGTCCACTCACCATTGGGTAGAACAGCGTATCCTGCAGCTGGGCCGGAATACCCGGGCCGTCATCCTCAACGTCGATGCGC
Organism: Pantoea sp. UBA5923; assembly: GCF_002431095.1. Lineage (NCBI taxonomy): Bacteria > Pseudomonadati > Pseudomonadota > Gammaproteobacteria > Enterobacterales > Erwiniaceae > Pantoea > Pantoea sp. UBA5923. The sequence goes on from NZ_DJDN01000029.1 coordinate 12,208, forward strand.
GCTGCCAGCCGGTAGCGCGTGCCGTGAAGCGTGAGTTGAAAGGCGGTGCGGGTGCGTAAAATAATGGTGCCGCCATCTTTGCCCAGCGCCTGCAGCGCGTTGCGCACCACGTTCAGCAACACCTGCTCAATCTGATCGGGATCGTGTGGCAGTTCTGGCAGGCTGGGATCGTAATCGCGCACCAGCGCGATATTTTCCGGCAGCTCCATCGACACCAGATTCACCACGCGCTCCGCTACCTGATGAATACTCTGCGTAATATGCATGCCAGGCTGCTGCGGGCCGAGCAGTCGGTCGACCAGGTTACGCAGACGATCGGCCTGCTCGATAATGACTTTGGTGTATTCGTTTAGCGACGGATCGGGCAGCGCGCGTGATAACAGCTGCGCCGCGCCGCGTAGTCCGCCGAGCGGGTTTTTAATTTCATGCGCAAGCCCGCGCACAAGATCGCGCGCCGCGACCTGCTGTGCATGCTGAAGCTGCTCCTGGCTGAGGCGGCGCTGGTTATCCATCGGCGCCATCTCCAGCAGAATAAAGCTGTCCGGCAGCCTTTGCGCCGTCAGCGCCATCACATGCGCGCGGCCATCGACCACCAGGGTCACTTCGCTGTCGGTAAAGCCCTGGCCAGCCTCCAGACTCTCGCGCATTACTTCGATATTCAGCGAAAAGTAACCTGTCAGATCGGGCAACGGTGTGCCGAACAGTTTGCGTGAGCTTTGCGCCAGTAACTGCTGCGCCGCCGGATTGGCGTAGTGAATGACCAGTTCGTCGTCCACCAGCAGGATACTGTTTATCAGAGAGTTGAGAATTTGCCCCGCATCGGGCAGGGAGCCAGTTGCCATACAGCGTTCCTCTGCACTAATTCAGTGCATTATACTCTTCCGCGCCTGTTTCCAGACGGCTGAACGATGATTTCGCGGCGAAAAAAGCCCATCCGGAGATGGGCTAAAGTTTCCACGGCAACAAAAACCTTCTGCGCTTGCGCGTCGCCGCTGCGTTAGCAGCCTCGGGATCTTTCCTGTTGCCGCCAGGAGCGGCAACGCGACCTGTGCAGAATAAAGATTAAACGCTGTAGTACAGTTCGAACTCAACCGGGTGCGGCGTCATGCGAACGCGGTCGTTCTCAACTTTACGCAGTTCGATATAGGCATCGATGGCATCGTCGGTGAATACGCCGCCGCGGGTCAGGAACTCGCGATCTTCGTTCAGCGCGTTCAGCGCTTCTTCCAGCGAACCTGCAACTTTTGGAATCTCCGCTTCTTCTTCCGGCGGCAGATCGTACAGGTTTTTATCCATCGCATCGCCCGGGTGGATCTTATTGATCACGCCGTCGAGGCCAGCCATCAGCAGCGCGGTGAACGCCAGGTACGGGTTAGCAGCCGGATCCGGGAAGCGCGCTTCGATACGACGCGCTTTCGGGCTGGCAACAACCGGGATACGGATAGAGGCGGAGCGGTTACGGGCAGAGTAAGCCAGCATAACCGGCGCTTCATAGCCAGGCACCAGACGCTTATAGGAGTTGGTGGTCGGGTTCGCCAGGGCGTTGATCGCTTTTGCGTGCTTAATGATACCGCCGATGTAGAACAGCGCGGTTTCAGACAGGCCGCCGTATTTGTCGCCTGCGAACAGGTTTACGCCGCCTTTAGAGAGCGACATATGGCAGTGCATGCCAGAACCGTTATCGCCGAACATCGGCTTCGGCATAAAGGTCGCGGTTTTGCCGTAGGCGTGTGCGACGTTATGCACGACATATTTGTAGATCTGAATTTCGTCCGCTTTTTTGGTCATGGTGTTGAAGCGGGTTGCCACTTCGTTCTGACCTGCGGTCGCCACTTCGTGGTGGTGCGCTTCAACAACCAGGCCCATCTGTTCCATGGTCAGACACATGGCGGAGCGGATGTCCTGCGAAGAGTCGACCGGTGGAACCGGGAAATAGCCGCCTTTCAGGCCAGGACGGTGGCCTTTGTTGCCGCCTTCGTACTCTTTGCCGGTGTTCCAGGCCGCTTCGATATCATCGATAGCGACATGCGAGCCGGAGGTAGAAGAGCCGAAACGAATGTCGTCGAACAGGAAGAATTCCGGCTCCGGTCCAAAGAGTACGGTGTCGGCGATGCCGGAAGAGCGCAGATATTCTTCAGCGCGCTTGGCGATGGAACGCGGGTCGCGATCGTAGCCCTGCATTGTGCCTGGCTCGAGGATGTCACAACGGATGATCAGCGTCGGGTCTTCGAAGAACGGGTCCAGAACCGCAGTCGTTGCGTCCGGCATCAGCACCATGTCTGATTCGTTAATGCCTTTCCAGCCGCCGATAGAGGAGCCATCAAACATTTTGCCTTCTTCGAAAAAGTCAGCGTTAACCTGGTGAGCAGGGATAGTAACGTGCTGTTCTTTACCTTTGGTATCGGTAAAACGCAGGTCAACAAACTTAACTTCGTGCTCGTTCATCATCGAGAGAACGTGTTCAGCGGACATACTCAACTCTCCTGGAAAGGGTCATTATCATCGTGGTGAGTGGCAGCGTCGTCTGAATTCCAGTGTGTCTGACCGCCATTCCCAACCAGCCGATCTCGGCAAGCTCTGCAACTGTCGTGCAACTGCTGTTTTCGCTTAAAAAAGATAAAGCGAATTTTATGCCAACTTTTTTCAAAGCGACTAAATCGGGCCTGTGCGCACTCTTTTGTCGCCAGAGAGATGCACCAGCCTGACTTTTTTGCACCAAAAGCGTGCTTTACCAGCAAATTTAAGCACCAATATGGTGCAATATTCCAACTTAGTGCATTAAGTGCACCGCTGCCAGCGCAAATTTCCGTCAGTGCAATAAACTTCAGGTGAGAAGTGTGATCGTGTTCAGTATCCCGCTTAATCCGTGTACAATAGCGCGCTATTTCTAATGCCTGAGGCAAAGTTGTGATCGAAAATTTGCGTAACATCGCCATCATCGCGCACGTAGACCATGGTAAGACCACCCTGGTTGATAAACTGCTGCAACAGTCCGGTACCTTTGACGCGCGTACCGAAGCGACTGAGCGTGTGATGGACTCCAACGATTTGGAGAAAGAGCGTGGGATTACCATCCTCGCGAAAAACACCGCCATCAAATGGAATGACTACCGTATCAACATCGTTGATACCCCAGGACACGCCGACTTTGGCGGTGAGGTAGAGCGCGTCATGTCCATGGTGGATTCGGTGCTGTTGGTTGTCGATGCGATGGATGGCCCTATGCCGCAAACCCGCTTCGTGACCAAAAAAGCCTTTGCCCATGGTTTGAAGCCGATCGTTGTTATCAACAAGATTGACCGTCCGGGCGCGCGTCCTGACTGGGTTGTTGACCAGGTGTTTGACCTGTTCGTCAACCTGGACGCAACCGACGAGCAGCTTGATTTCCCGATTATTTACGCGTCTGCGCTGCAGGGCATCGCCGGTCTGGATCACACCGACATGGCTGAAGATATGACCCCGCTTTATCAGGCGATCGTTGAGCACGTTTCTCCGCCGCAGGTTGAAGTTGACGCGCCGCTGCAGATGCAGATTTCGCAGCTGGACTACAACAACTACCTGGGCGTGATCGGCATCGGCCGCATCAAGCGCGGTAAAATCAAGCCGAACCAGCAGGTTACTGTTGTCGACAGCGAAGGCAAAACGCGCAACGGTAAAGTTGGCAAAGTGCTGGGTCACCTGGGCCTGGAGCGTATCGATACTGACCTGGCGGAAGCGGGCGATATCGTGGCGATCACCGGTCTGGGCGAGCTGAACATCTCCGATACTATCTGCGATCCGCAGAATGTAGAGGCGCTGCCGGCGCTGAGCGTCGATGAGCCGACCGTAACCATGTTCTTCAACGTCAACACCTCGCCGTTCTGCGGTCAGGAAGGCAAGTATGTGACCTCACGTCAGATCCTTGAGCGCCTGAACAAAGAGCTGGTGCACAACGTTGCGCTGCGCGTTGAAGAGACTGAAGATGCGGACGCGTTCCGCGTATCCGGCCGTGGCGAACTGCACCTGTCGGTGCTGATCGAAAACATGCGTCGCGAAGGCTTCGAGCTGGCGGTATCCCGTCCGAAAGTTATCTTCCGTGAAATCGACGGCCGTAAACAAGAGCCGTTCGAGAACGTTACGCTGGATATCGAAGAGAACAATCAGGGCGCGGTTATGCAAGCCATGGGCGAGCGTAAAGGCGATCTGAAAAACATGGATCCGGATGGTAAAGGCCGCGTGCGTCTTGACTACGTTATCCCGAGCCGTGGTCTGATCGGCTTCCGTAACGAATTCATGACCATGACTTCAGGTACCGGTCTGCTTTACTCCACCTTCAGCCACTACGACGACATTCGTCCGGGCGAAGTGGGCCAGCGTCAGAACGGCGTGCTGATCTCCAACGGTCAGGGTAAAGCGGTAGCCTTCGCCCTGTTCGGTCTGCAGGATCGCGGCAAGCTGTTCCTGGGTCACGGTGCAGAAGTCTATGAAGGCCAGATCATCGGTATTCACAGCCGTTCTAACGACCTGACCGTTAACTGCCTGACCGGTAAGAAGCTGACCAACATGCGTGCTTCCGGTACGGATGAAGCGACTACCCTGGTGCCGCCGGTGAAGATGACCCTTGAGCAGGCCATCGAATTCATCGATGACGACGAGCTGGTAGAAGTGACGCCGCAGTCAGTCCGTATCCGTAAACGTCATCTGACCGAGAACGACCGCAAACGCGCGTCTCGCGGTCCGAAAGAGTAAGACGTTTCGCCTTGATAAAAAGCCCCGTTTACCGGGGCTTTTTTATTCCTGCCGCCATTCTGATTCTGTTTACCCTGCTGCATAGCCCAGCCCGTACCCTGCGCGCGTTAAGCCTGCATGCGCCAGCTTCCATAACGGATTTTTCTCCTGCCTGTTACCTGTTCAGTCCATGTTTTTGCCGCTAGAGTGAATGATCCAGGGAATCAGAGGAGTAACGACATGTTGTACATTTTTGATTTAGGCAATGTGATTGTTGATATTGATTTTAACCGTGTGCTGGGCGTCTGGAGTGACCTTGGCCGCGTACCGCTGGCGCTGTTGCAAAGCCGTTTCCAGATGGATGAGGCGTTTGAGCAGCACGAGCGCGGTGAAATTAGCGACGAGCATTTCGCCGCGAAGCTGTGCGAGCAGCTCGATATCGCGCTGAGCTACGAACAGTTCGTAGCGGGCTGGCAGGCGGTATTCATGGAGGCACGCGCCGAGACGCTGGCGTTGATGAACCAGCTGCGCGCCGACGGCCACCGCGTGGTGATCCTCTCCAACACCAACAGGCTGCATACGGAATTCTGGCCGACGCAGTATCCTGAGGTGCGAGCGGCGGCGGACGTGGTCTACCTGTCGCAGGAGTTAGGGATGCGCAAGCCTGAAGCGCGCATCTTTGAGCATGTGTTGCAGCAGGAGGGCTACCTTGCCGATCAGGCAATCTTCTTTGACGACAATGAGGCTAATATCGCGGCTGCCGAGGCGCTGGGCATCAGGAGCGTGCTGGTCACCGATAGCAAAACAGTGCCGACCTGGCTGGCAAGCCATCGCTGAATGATGACGTCGCGTCCCTTTATTTCGAACTGCCACGCCCTCTGGCTGTGGTTCAGGCTGCTGTGGAAACGTATTAACGAGGACAACATGACGACGCAGGCCGGAAACCTGGCCTTTGTCTCTTTGCTGGCGCTGGTACCGCTGATCGCTGTGGTATTCGCGCTTTTCTCTGCGTTTCCGGTCTTTTCTGAAGTCAGCGTTCAGCTGAAAAACTTCATTTTTACCAATTTTGTTCCGGCGACGGGCAATGTGGTGCAGCGCTATCTGGATCAGTTCGTCGCTAACGTACACCGTATGACGGCGCTCGGCGCGGTAGGACTGATTATCACTGCGCTGCTGCTGATGCATTCGGTCGATACGTCGCTCAACACAATCTGGCGCAGCCATAAGAAGCGTCCGCTGGTGTACTCCTTCGCCGTCTACTGGATGATCCTGACGCTGGGGCCGCTGCTGGCTGGCGCCAGCCTGGCGATCAGCTCTTATCTGCTGTCGCTGCGCTGGATAAGCGCCAGCGGCGTTTACGGCATCATCGATCAGGTGCTGCGGGTTTTCCCGCTGTTGCTCTCCTGGTTCGCGTTCTGGCTGCTGTACAGCATTGTGCCGACGCGCAGCGTGCCGTCGCGCGACGCCCTTATCGGCGCGCTGGTGGCGGGCGCGCTGTTTGAGCTGGGTAAAAAGGGCTTTGCCCTCTATGTTACGATGTTTCCCTCATACCAGTTGATTTATGGCGTGCTGGCGGTTATTCCAATCCTGTTTCTCTGGGTCTACTGGACCTGGTGTATTGTGTTGCTGGGCGCGGAAATCACCGTGACGCTGGGCGATTATCGCCAGTTAAAACAGCAGGAAGGCGAAAAAGAACGAGAGGTTGCATGATTGCGTTGATACAACGAGTACTCAGCGCCAGCGTAAGCGTAGATCGTACGGTGGTCGGCGAAATCGGTTCCGGCCTGCTGGTGCTGTTGGGTGTGGAAAAAGAGGATGATGAGAAGCGCGCCGAAAGGCTGGCGGAAAAAGTGCTGGGCTACCGCATTTTCAGCGACGAGCAGGGAAAAATGAACCTCAACGTCCAGCAGGCTGGCGGCAGCGTGCTGGTGGTATCGCAGTTCACGCTGGCGGCGGACACGCAGAAAGGAATGCGTCCCTCTTTTTCACGCGGCGCGGCGCCCGATGAGGCGAACCGCCTGTATGAATATTTCAGCGACTGCTGTCGTCGCCAGGGCGTGACCACCGCCAACGGACGCTTCGCCGCCGATATGCAGGTCGCGCTGGTCAATGATGGTCCTGTTACCTTCTGGTTACAGGTGTGAGGCTGGTAGCCGAGCAGCACGGGATCGGCCATGCAGGCTCTGAACGAGAGAACCACTTTATGTATCATCTTCGGGTACCGCAAACTGCGGAAGAGCTGGATATGTACTACCAGTTCCGCTGGGAAATGCTACGCAAGCCGCTGCGCCAGCCTCAGGGGTCGGAGCGGGATGGCTGGGACGCGCTGGCGCACCATCAGATGGTGGTGGACGAGCATGGCCAGCCGGTAGCCGCCGGGCGGCTCTATATCAATGCCGACAACGAAGCGTCGATTCGCTTCCTCGCCGTACATCCCTCTGTCCAGGGCAAAGGGCTGGGCACGCTGGTGGCGATGACGCTGGAGTCGGTCGCTCGTCAGGAGGGCGTCAAGCGCGTCACCTGCGCCGCGCGTGAAGATGCGGTCGAATTCTTCGCCAAGCTGGGTTACATCAATCAGGGCGAGATCACCGCGCCGCAAACCACGCCGTTGCGCCACTTCCTGATGATCAAACCGGTGGTGACGCTGGACGATATCCTGCATCGCGCCGACTGGTGTGGGCAATTACAGCAGGCCTGGTATGACAATATCCCGCTCAGCGAAAAGATGGGCGTGCGGATTTTGCAGTTCACCGGCCAGAAATTCATTACCACCATGCCGGAAACCGGCAACCAGAATCCGCACCATACGCTTTTTGCAGGTAGCCTCTTTTCGCTGGCGACCCTGACCGGCTGGGGGCTGATCTGGCTGCTGCTGCGCGAGCGCCATCTTGGCGGCACCATTATTCTGGCCGATGCCCATATTCGCTACAGCAAACCGATCAGCGGGCGTCCGGGCGCGACTGCCGATATTGGCTCTATGAGCGGCGATCTCGACCGACTGGCGCGCGGCCGCAAAGCGCGCGTACGACTTGAGGTGGAGCTGTTCGGCAATGAGGAGCTGGGGGCAGTGTTTGAAGGCGTTTATATCGTCCTGCCCGCCGATCCCGACGAGCCGCTGGAAGAGGGCGGTTCCGGCGCGCGTATCAATTAAATAACAAGGGCCAAATCATCGGCCCTTTTTTCTGGCGGCGCGGCGTCTGCCTGGCCGCTGGCATAACCCTTTATCTTATCTCGCCCGCCTGCATCTGCTGCTGGATCTGCTGGGTATCGGTGCGCAGCGAGAGCGAGCCGTTCGCTGAAGGTTTTAGCGGCACGCCCGCCTTCAGCGAGGCGTTCAGCTGAAGCTGGAAGTTGCTGGGGCCGTTTGCCGGCAAGGCGGGCCAGCCCCAGTTTTGCAACACGCTGGCGGGAACCGCCTGGCCCTTTAGCGTCAGCGCGACCGGGCGATCCGGCTGCTGACCGACGCTGGCCGAGCCTTCCAGTAATCCACTGCCGCTGAAGGCGCTCAGCTCCGTCACCTGAATCTGCCGGTCGTCGGCGTTCAGCGACAGAGAGGGATGACGCAGGTCAGTGCGGTTAAAGGTCGCTTCCGCCGCGTTGAGGCTCAGCTTGCCTGACCAGATCCCCCACTGATGCTGACGCGCCAGCAGCAGGTTTTCACCGCTGCCGTCCAGCGAGGTCATCTGGAACGGAAACGCCGGATTGATATCGATAATCAGATTGCGATTGGAGGTAAGGCGTTTGATCTCCAGCGTATCGAGCCATCCCGGCAGCGTCGCCTGCCAGCGATCGCGCCACGTCTCCGGCAGGGTGTACTCCAGCCCGGCAACCGCCAAATTATTCAGCGTCAGACGCTTATCGCTGCGGCTCCAGCTTCCGTCGGCGCGGATGACGCCGTTAGCCCAGCGCGAGCTGAACTGGGTAAGCGCAATGCCCTGCGGCGACAGATTGAGATTAAGAATCGGATCGTTCAGCTCGAAGCGGCCATTAATAAAGTTGCTGGCATTCAGCGACAGCGAACCGTCGTCGCTGCGCCAGTCGTCGCCTTGCCAGGTCACATTTTTCAGCGTCAGGTCGAGGTCAGTGACTGCCCAGTCCGGGCCCTGAAGCCGGGCATCGGTCATATCCAGACGGTTGATAGTAACGGAAGGCAGCGCCTGAATCGGGCGCAGAAAATCGGTCAGGCCTTGGGTGGTTTGCAGACGAATATCGTTCAGACGGAGCTGGCGGATCAGCCAGTTGCCCTGTGCGTCGCGCTCGGCGCTGCCGGTCATCGAACCGCGCGCCAGATCGGCGCCGACGTTGCTGAACAGCATACGGCCCTGCGTCACGCTGCCCTGAATCAAGACGTTAGCGCCTGAAACGTTGTTCAGCGTCATATCGGCAGCGCTCATTTGAAACTGCGCGTCGCTGCCCAGCATACTCTTCGCGGTGGGTTTCCAGGGCATAATGCCGCCGTTCACCTGAAGAGCCGAAAGCGGCAGCGCCGTAGCTGGACTGTCAATGCGCATATTATTCAACTGCAGACGACCGGCCTGGAAGGGCAGATTGTCGCCAGGCGTCAGGTTCGCCAGATTCACGATGCCGTCGCGCAGTTCGATACTGCCGAAATTCAGCGGGTCGCTGAACTGCAGCAGGGCGAGGCCGAGATCAACGCGTTTTGCCACGACCGCGGCCGGCTGGCCGTCATGGCCGAAGCTGAAGTTGTCGAGAATGATGTGCGAAGGCGAGGAGAAATTATGCTCGATCTTGCTGAGGGAGAGATGCCATGCGGTTTTATCGCTCACGTAACGACTGAACCAGCCCGCGCCCCATTGCGTTTGCAACAGAACGTAGATCACTACCAGGCTCAGCACCAGCAGCAACAGTACCGTAAGAAAAAACTTTCCAAGAAATTTCATTGCATCCATCCCGCCATCTTTCCGGTCAGTGCTTGTTATGCCTGAATTACCGTTGTAGCTCAACAGCCTGGATGTAAATCCGAATAAATAGCAGAGGCGGGCCGTAGCCCGCCGGAGAGGTTACTTTTCCTGCGGGAAGATCAGGTTCAGCACGATGGCGGTGATCCCGCCTGCGGCGATGCCGGAAGAGAGCAGCGTCTTCAGCCAGTCTGGCGCGAACTGCAGGATCAGCGGTTGTTGCGATACGCCCATTCCGACCGCCAGCGACAGCGCGATAATCATAATCGCGCGGCGGTTCAGCGGCTCGCGCGATACGATGCGCACGCCAGAGGCGGCGATGGTACCGAACATCACGATGGTCGCGCCGCCCAGTACCGGTTCCGGAATATGCTGCACAAAACCGCTAACCGCCGGGAACAGGCCAAGCAGGATCAGCATCAGCGCCACCACAAAGCCCACGTAGCGACTGGCGACGCCGGTAAGCTGGATAACACCATTGTTCTGGCCGAAGCAGGAGTTCGGGAACGTATTGAACAGGGCGGAAACAAAGGAGTTCAGCCCGTTCGCCAGCACGCCGCCTTTCAGACGCTGCATATAGAGCGGGCCGCTTACCGGCTGCTCTGAGACGTCCGAAGTGGCGGTGATATCCCCGATGGTCTCCAGCGACGTCACCATAAATACCAGCATCAGCGGGATCAGCAGGTTCCAGTCAAAGCCCAGGCCGTAGTAGAGCGGCGTGGGTACCGACAGCAGCGGCTGGCTGACCGGCGCGGCGGCCTGCGGCAGCATATCCATCAGCCAGGCGGCGAAATAGCCGACGGCCATGGCGATAACCAGCGACGCGACGCGCAAATAGGCGTTGCGCTGCCGGTTGAGCACGATGATCACCGCCAGCACCACGCCCGCCAGCAGCAGGTTTTTTGGCGCGCCGAAGCTGTGATCGTTCATGGCCGCGAATCCGCCGCCAATCGAAGTCAGCCCGACCTGAATCAGCGACAGGCCGATAATCATCACGACGATGCCGGAGACCAGCGGAGTAATGATGCGGCGCGCCAGATGCAGCACGCGCGACAACACCATCTCGGTACAGGACGCGACCATCAGCGTGCCGAACAGCGCGGCCATCATAGTCGGCACGTCTGCGCCGCCGTTTTTCAGCGTCATGCCGCCCATAATTAAAGGCGTAACAAAGTTAAAGCTGGTGCCCTGAATCGACAGCAGACCGGAACCGACCGGACCCCAGGTTTTAATCTGCAACACGGAGGCGACGCCGGAGGCGAAAAGCGACATGCTGATAATATGCTGCGTATCCTGTGCAGGCAGGCCCAGCGCCTGACAGATAAGCAGAGCGGGGGTGATGACCGCCACGAACATCGCCAGCAGATGCTGGCCAGCAGCAAACAGCGTTTGCGGCAGCGGCGGACGATCTTCAAGACGATAAATCAGCTCGCTCTGACGCGGCGCTGTTGATTTATTCAGGATGGCGTCTGGTTGCTTAACGGACATAAAGTGGCTTCCCAATCTGTGAAGAGGGGGATTTTAAACCGCTTATGGCTGAAAGCAATCGTTTGCCATTCTTTATCTTAAGCGCGCGGAGAGAGAGGGTTTAGCCAGTGGTAAAGAAGGCGGGTCAGACGTTGGTGTAGCGGGCGGTTTCCGGCAGCCAGCGCTCAATCAGCGCCTTGGCCTGTTCAGGATAATGCTGGTGGATATGGCGCGCCACGCGCTGCACCTCTGGCACCATCGCCTGATCGCGCAGCAGGTCCGCGACTTTGAACTCGGCGTTGCCGGTCTGGCGCGTACCCAGCAGCTCGCCTGGGCCGCGGATCTCCAGATCGTGCTGGGCAATAACAAAGCCGTCGTTGCTGTCGCGCAGCACCTGCAAACGCCGCTGCGCGGTTTTGCTCAGCGGCGCCTTGTAGAGCAGGACGCAGTGCGAGGCGACCGCGCCGCGTCCGACGCGTCCGCGCAGCTGATGCAGCTGCGCCAGACCCAGGCGTTCCGGGTTTTCGATAATCATCAGGCTGGCGTTGGGGACGTCGACGCCAACCTCAATTACCGTCGTGGCTACCAGCAGCTGCATCTCATTGGCTTTAAAGGCCGCCATGACCGCCTGTTTCTCCGCCGGCTTCATGCGGCCATGCACCAGGCCAATATTCAGATCGGGCAGTGCAGCTTTTAAGGCTTCCCAGCTCGCTTCCGCCGCCTGCGCTTCCAGCAGCTCGGACTCCTCGATCAGCGTGCAGACCCAGTAAGCCTGACGGCCCTCCTGGCAGGCATGCCGCACGCGGGCGATAATGTCGTCGCGGCGGCTGTCAGGGATCGCCACGGTGGTGACCGGCGTACGGCCTGGCGGCAGCTCGTCAATGGTCGAGGTATCGAGATCGGCGTAAGCGGTCATCGCCAGGGTACGCGGGATCGGCGTAGCGGTCATAATCAGCTGATGCGGGTGGAAGCCCTGCTCTTCGCCTTTCTCCCACAGCGCCAGCCGCTGGTGAACGCCGAAGCGGTGCTGCTCGTCGATTATCACCAGCGCCAGTCCTTTGAACTGCACCTGCTCCTGGAACAGGGCGTGCGTACCGACCACCATCGCCACCTGGCCGCTGGCGATCGCCTCCTGCTGCGCCTGACGCGCTTTGCCTTTCTGCTTGCCGGCCAGCCAGCCGACTTCAATCCCAAGCGGCGCGAACCAGCTGCGGAAGTTGTTCGCGTGCTGTTCTGCCAGCAGCTCGGTGGGTGCCATCAGCGCCACCTGCTTGCCGTGTGCTATGACATCCAGCGCCGCCAGCGCTGCGACCAGGGTTTTACCGGAGCCGACGTCGCCCTGTACCAGGCGCATCATCGGAAAATCGTTGGCCAGGTCGCGCTCTATTTCCTGCACCACGCGTTTTTGCGCGCCGGTCGGGGAGAAGGGCAGCGCCGCCAGCAGTTTGTCGCTCAGCGTATGGCGCGGGGGCATCGGCAGCGCGTAATAGCGCTGCGCCCCGGCGCGTACCGCCAGCATACTGAGATTGTGCGCCAGCAGCTCTTCCAGAATCAGACGACGCTGCGCCGGATGACGGCCGTGTTCCAGCTCGCTCAGACGCAGATCCGGCGGCGGACGATGCAGCGTGCGCAGCGCCTCCGGCAGGCTAATCAATCCCTGCGCCAGCTCCTGCGGCAGCAGTTCGGCGATCGGCACGCTTTCCAGCAGCGTTAACGCCTGATCGGTGAGGCTGCGCAGCGTGGCCTGACGAATGCCTTCGGTGGTGGGATAGACCGGCGTTAAGGTCTCTTCCAGAGTTACCGGACTCTGTTCGCCCTGTACGCGATATTCGGGGTGAATAATCTCTGGGCCGCGCTGGCCGCGCTTGATTTCGCCATAGGCGGTAACGCGGCGACCCGGCGCAAGGCTGTTCTTCATCCCTGCGTTGAAGTTGAAGAAACGCATGGTCAGGACGCCGCTGCCGTCGCTGATCTGACACACCAGCATACGGCGTCGGCCAAAAGTGACCTCAGACTGCAACACCTCGCCCTCTACCGTGGCCCAGATGCCGGGCAGCAGATCGTTAATAGCGTAGAGCTGAGTGCGGTCTTCGTAGCGTAGCGGGAGATGGAGCAGCAGATCCTGAATGGTATGCAGGCCGAGCTTAGCCAGTTTCGCCGCCTGGCTGGCGCCGACGCCGGTCAGGGTACTGAGCGGAATGGCATCCAGCAGGCGGCCTTTCATTTCTTTTTCCCCGTCGCCTGCATTCTGGCCCACCAATCAGCGTCAGCTTCTACTTCGCCGCTGGCGTTGATATGGGGGTAAGGCAGACCTTTCTGCTTCGCTACGCGCGCCAGCACCGGATAGCCGCCTTCGAACAGCAGGCGCTGCTGCTCATCTTCATCCAGCAGGCTGTGCTGACGCTGATAGAGCCCGGCATTCTGCCGCTGGCGCTGCGCTTCATAGAGGATCAGCGCGGACGCCACGGAAACGTTGAGCGACTGTACCATGCCGACCATCGGAATAATGATGTCGCAATCGGCCAGCGCCAGCGCTTCGGCGGTTATGCCGGTTTTTTCCTGACCCATCAGAATGCAGGTCGGGCGGGTATAATCTATTTCGCGAAAATCGACCGCTCTGGCCGACAGGTTAGTCGCCAGCACCTGCATGCCGCGATCTTTCAGATGCGTGACCGCTTCAGCGATGTTGCGGTGGGTTTTTACCTTCACCCAGCTGTTGCTGCCGGCAGAAGCGGAGACCATGGTACGCATTCGTTCGCTGGGCCAGACGGCGTGCACTTCATGAATGCCCACCGCATCCGCGGTGCGGATCACCGCCGAGACGTTGTGCGGCTTATGCACCTGTTCCATACAGACGGTGAGGTCGTGCTGGCGAAGCGCCAGCATCTCCTGAATACGAGCAAAGCGTTGGGCGTTCATGCGCTAATTACGGTTACGGTGGACTTTGATCACGTCCGGCATTACACGGATTTTACGCATAATGTTCGCCAGATGGACGCGATCGCGCGCGGTCAGGCGGATAAAGGCGCTGTAAACGCGGCCGTCGCGCTCTTCAGTATTGAGGCTCTGGATATTAGAGCCTGCGGTGTTGATCGCCGCCGTCAGGTTCGCCAGCGCGCCCTGATGGTTGAACATGTCGACTTTGATTTCAGCCACGAATTCCTGATCGGTGACCTTATCCCACTCCACCGGCATAAATTTTTCCGGCTCTTTCTGGTAGCCGCGAATATTACGACAGGATTCGTGATGCACCACCAGCCCTTTGCCGGGGCTGACGTGCGCCACAATGGGATCGCCGGGAATCGGACGACAGCATTTGGCGAAGGTAATCAGAACACCGTCCGCGCCTTTGATAGGCAGCTTGCCGCGCTTGCTGCTGCTCGGCGGCGTCGCGCTGGTAGACTGCAGCAGGTTCTTCGCCACCACAACGCTCATGGCGTTGCCGAGGCCGATCTCCGCCAGCAGGTCATCCAGCGACGTTAGCTTCATGCGATCCAGCTCCTGCTTGATGTTCTCAGGCGGGATCTCGGCCAGCTTGCGGCTGCCGCCGAGCGCGTGGCTCAGCAGACGGCGTCCAAGATTGACGGAGTCTTCGCGCTTGAGGTTTTTCAGCAGCTGACGAATTTTGGCACGCGCTTTGGAGCTGACGACGAAGTTAAGCCATGCGGCGTTAGGTCGTGCGCCCGGCGCAGTGATAATTTCTACCGTCTGGCCGCTGGCAAGCGGCTGCGACAGCGGATAGGGTTGCCGATCGACGCGCGCGCCGACACAGGCGTGGCCGATATCGGTATGCACCGCATAAGCGAAATCGACCGGCGTCGCGCCAGCCGGCAGCTCGACGATGCGCCCTTCCGGCGTGAAGACGTAAATCTCGTCAGGAAAGAGATCGGACTTCACGCTCTCAATAAATTCAAAAGAACTGCCCGCGCTCTGCTGCAGCTCCAGCAGGCTTTGCAGCCAGCGCTGGGCGCGAATCTGCGCGGTAGTGCCGCTTTCGCCCGCCTGTTTATATGCCCAGTGCGCGGCGACCCCCATCTCAGCCATCTGATCCATATCTTCGGTACGGATCTGCACCTCGACCGGCACGCCGTGTGGCCCGATCATGGAGGTGTGCAGCGACTGATAGCCGTTGGCCTTGGGGATAGCGATATAATCTTTCATCCTGCCTGGACGCGGTTTGTACAGGCTGTGCATCTGACCGAGCACGCGATAGCAGGTATCCACATCCTTCACGATCACGCGGAAAGCGTAGATATCCATGATGGAGTGAAAGCGCTGCTCTTTCAGCGTCATTTTACGGTAGATAGAGTAGAGATGCTTTTCACGACCGCTGACGCGACAGGGGATACCCGCTTCCTGCAGTCGTCCGTCGATCTCCGCCAGGATCTTCTGAATCATCTCTTTGCGGTTGCCGCGCGCCGCTTTTACTACCTCTTTAATCACGCGATAGCGATTAGGGTAGAGCGCCTCGAAACCCAGCTCTTCCAGCTCGGTTTTCAGGTGATGGATACCCAGGCGATGCGCCAGCGGACTGTAGATCTCCAGGGTTTCCAGCGCGATGCGGCGACGCTTGTCCGGACGCAGCGCGCCCAGCGTGCGCATATTGTGCGTGCGGTCGGCCAGCTTGATGAGAATGACGCGGATATCCTGCACCATCGCCATGATCATCTTGCGAAAGTTTTCTGCCTGCGCCTCTTTCTTGTCGCGGAAGGTCAGCTTATCCAGCTTGGATACGCCTTCCACCAGTTCCGCCACGCTTTTGCCGAACAGCTGCTCCATATCCTGATAGGTGGCTGGCGTGTCTTCGATCACGTCATGCAGCAGCGCGGCCATCAGCGTTTCATGGTCGAGCTTCATCTCCGCCAGGATACAGGCGACGGCAACAGGATGGGTAATGTAAGGCTCGCCGCTGGAGCGTGTCTGTCCCTCGTGAGCATCACGTGCGACAAGGTACGCTTGCTGGAGGCGCTTGATTTGCTCCTCCGGCAGGTATTTTTCAATCAGCTGATTGAGGCTTTCAAACAGATACAAGGTTGGCCTGCAGGTTGCTGTTAACGACGACCTTCAGCGATAGCGGTAACGGCTTGTAATTCAGCGGCTTCCTGCTCTTGCTGCTCCTGACGATCGCGAACGTCCAGGATCTGGTTAGTGATCAGGCCTTCTTCGATTTCGCGCAGGGCGATAACGGTGGCTTTATCGTTCTCTTCCGGAACCAGCGGATCTTTACCGCCTACCTGCATCTGACGTGCACGACGTGCAGCGACCAACACCAGGTCAAAACGGTTACCAATTTTTTCTACTGCGTCCTGAACGGTTACGCGTGCCATAGGTGTGCTACTCCACAGATGAAGAAATGACTGGGCATAATACTGAAACTGACTTCAGACTGCCAATAGTTTGCTGATTAAAGCATCGTGGCGCGCCTTCTGGCGCCCCATGCGCAGGCGTTCAGCGCGGATAATGGTCTTCAGATCCGACAGGGCCAGATCGAAATCATCATTGATAATTAAATAGTCGTATTCAGCGTAGTGGCTCATCTCAGAGACCGCCTGCGCCATGCGACGGGCAATCACCTCTTCGCTGTCCTGACCGCGGCCGCGCAGGCGACGGTCCAGCTCGTCCTGCGAGGGCGGCAGAACGAAAATGCTGCGTGCGGCGGGCATTTTTGCGCGGATTTGCTGCGCACCCTGCCAGTCGATATCCAGGAAAACATCGACGCCGGTAGAGAGAACCTGCTCAATCGCTTTACGCGACGTGCCGTAATAGTTGTCGAAGACTTTCGCATGTTCGAGGAAGGCGTCTTCCGCGATCATCGCTTCAAATTCATCTTTCGAGACGAAGTAATAGTGCTCGCCATGGACTTCGCCGGGACGCATGCCGCGGGTGGTATGAGAAACAGACACCTGCGTATCGTACAGCGGTTGTGTCTTCAGTAGCGCCTGAATCAGGCTGGATTTACCCGCGCCGCTGGGGGCGGAAACAATAAAAAGCGTGCCTTGAGCCATGGTCTTCTTGAATTGAGTAAAGAGCGGAGTCGATTTCCTGCTCAGTATACACGGCTTAGCGCCGTAACGCAGCGTTTGCGCGTAACGCTGCGCTAAAACTTTTACGGCGCGGCGCGCAGAAGCGGCTTTGCCAGGCCGCAAGCGTCTGCTTTTCCTGCGCAGCCAGTTCCGTTCTCTCGCTTTGCCTGTCGCCTTGTCGTTTCCTCGCCGCTTCAATAGGCGAAACGTTGAGGAGGCTCGCTATGAAAGAGACGTTACGCCTGCTGCTAAGTCTGTTACTGCTGGCTGTCGGTTCAGCCAACGCGCTTTGTCCGGTGTGGACGCCCGCACGCGCCGGAGATGAAATTGCCCGTCTGCAGCAGCAGCTGCAACGCTGGGATGACGCCTACTATCGCGACGGAAAGAGTCTGATCAGCGATGCGGATTACGACACGCTGTTGCAACGCCTGAAAAGCTGGCAGCGCTGCTTCAGATCCGAGCAGGCGACTTATACCTCCCGCCTGCCAGCCAGCGGCAGAGTCGCGCATCCGGTGGCGCATACCGGCGTAAAAAAACTGCGGGATAAGCTGGCGCTGGCGTACTGGATGCAGAATCGTCGGGATTTATGGGTACAACCGAAAATCGACGGCGTAGCGGTTACGCTGGTTTATGAGAGGGGAAAGCTGACGGCGCTAATTAGTCGCGGCGACGGCCTGCGCGGCGAGTCATGGCTGGCAAAAGCGGCTTATATTCCTGCCATCCCGCTACAGATTGAGAGCGATGCGCCGCGTGTGGTGCTGCAGGGCGAGCTGTTTCTGAAGATGACCGATCATCGTCAGGCGCGCGACGGCGGTAAAAATGCGCGGGCGCAGGTAGCGGGCGCGTTAATGAGCCAGACACCTGGTCCGCTGCTGGCCGATATCGGCTTGTTTATCTGGGGCTGGCCGGATGGTCCCGCTGAGATGGCGGAACGTCTGCAACAGCTCGCTGCCTGGGGAATGGGGCTGGCGCAAACGTGGAGCAAACCTGTCCGTGATGAGGAAGAGGTCGCACGCTGGCGGGATCGCTGGTTCAGCGCGCCGCTTCCCTTTGCCACAGACGGCGTGGTGGTACATCAGGCGATGCGGCCAGCCGGAAAAAGCTGGATGCCTGGCGAAGGCGACTGGGCGGTGGCGTGGAAATTCCAGCCGCCGGACGTAACCAGTGAAGTGCGGTCGGTTGATTTCAACACTGGCCGTACCGGAAATATCTCTGTAGTGCTTAATCTCCAGCCGGTCGCGCTCGACGACAAAATGGTACGGCGGGTGAATATCGGTTCGCTGCGGCGCTGGCGGGAATGGGATGTTATTGCAGGCGATCAGGTCGTTATCAGCCTGGCTGGGCAGGGTATTCCACGCCTGGAAAGAGTGATCTGGCGGGTAGGGGAGCGTGATTACCCACAATCGCCCGATCCTGAACAATTCACGCCGCTCAGTTGCCTGAGCATCACGCCCGCCTGCCGACAGCAGTTGCTGGCGCGGCTAAGCTGGCTGAGTCAGAAATCGGTGCTGGATATCGCGGGCGTACAGCGCAGCACCTGGCTACGGCTGTTAGAGAACAGCGCTATGGAGCATCTTTTTTCCTGGCTGACGCTGACGCCGGAACAGATCGCGCAGACGTCAGGCATTAGCCCGACGCGCGCGCAGCAGCTCTGGCACCGGTTCAACCTTACGCGACAGCAGCCGCTGCGCCGCTGGATCGGCGCGCTGGGTATACCGCTGCCGCGGCGAGCGCTTCACGCTTTGCCGGACGCGACCTGGGATGAGGTGCAGCAGCGCGACGTGCAGCGGTGGCAGGCGTTGCCTGGCGTCGGCGCAACCCTGGCGCAGCGTATTTACGCCATGTTGCAGGATGCACGCATGCAAAAGCTGATCGCTTTTCTGCGAGAACAGGGCATCCCGAACGGCGTCAGTGCTCCGGATGCGGGTAGTTGAAAACAGGCAGACCGAGCCGGAAGCGCAGCGCCAGCAGGCGCGCCAGAAAGCCGAACAGCAGAGTAATGATCACGACGGCCTCATGCGCCAGTGAGGTTTTCAGCAGCAGGATATAGATCCAGCCGGAAGCGAAGGCGATTCCGGCATAAAGCTCTTTCTGAAAGACGAGTGGGATACGGTTACAGAACATATCGCGCAGCACGCCGCCAAATACGCCGGTAATCACGGCGGCGATGGCGGCGATAATCATCGCATGGCCGCTGTCCAGCGCCACCTGCGCGCCGATAATCGAGAAGACCACCAGACCCAGCGCATCCAGCACCAGAAAAACTTTGCGCAGGTGCGTCATCAGCGGCGCAAGCCAGGTGGTAAGCACTGCCGCAGCGGCAACGATCATGATGTATTCCGGGTGCTTCACCCAGCCCAGCGGGTAATGGCCCAGCAAAATATCTCGCACCGAGCCGCCGCCTATCGCCGTCACTGAGGCGATGATAATGACGCCAAACAGATCCATTTTGCGTCGTCCGGCGGCAAGCGCGCCTGTCATGGCTTCCGCGGTAATGCCGATAATATAAAGGACGGTTAATAACATAGCTGGCTCCAGAGGGTGGGCGGCAAGGCTACGGGGTTAGAGGAATATCAGCTACTGAAAAATTCTCAGGCGATCGCTTCGTATCAGTTTAACTTATGCTGGCCTGAGGAAAAACGCCGACTTAGAGGGAAAGCGGGAAGCGCCGCTGCGGCAATAAAATAAGAAATGCGAATCGTAATTTCAGCGACTATTCGAGCGAAGCGGTTTTTCAGGGAATTAACAGGATGAGGTACGTCAGGCCCAGCTTTCGCAGGCAGGGAGATATTTACAGAGCAATAAAAATGCAGGGCGGATAAAAAGAAAAAAGCGTGCTGTCGCCAGCACGCGAATGCATCTCTTCAGATGCCCAGAGCCCACCATACAGACTTGTTTTTATTATCCAATTCTTGCACGAATGTGACTGTATTCTTTCAGGTTAAAGCGATATTCCGGCTGAAAACTTTCGCGGCCATAATAGCAGTAGATCAGCATACGCACAGAGGCAATTGCCAGATAACCCCAGATGGCGCACAGTACAGACGGCGTTAGCCAGACGGTGAATAAGGTGACGCCTAAGCCAAAAAGCACTGATATAGTTTCAGTAAAGGCGATGCGGGTATATTGCTTTTCACGCTGTAAAATAGCACGATAATGCTGCCCCTGAGGAATAATAATAAACACCACAGAGACCATTTCCAGCATAATAGCCATTTCAGGCTGCTGCAGATAGCTGCCAATAAGATCGCTGCCGATAAACAGTACAGCGAAAATAATCAGGCTCAGCAGCATATTGCCCCAGTAAAGCATTGACTGATCGCGAACCGACAAGCTGCCGCTGCGGATTAAGGCGTTAGAAAAGCCGCGATCGGCAAGGGTATCGATGATCAGCAGCCCGACAATAGCTACAGCCAGCAAGTTCAGCTCGTTAGCCTGCAGGATTTGCGCCAGTAAAGAGAGCTGGAGCACACCGATGCCAATAACCTTAATTGAAGAGAGAATAGACCACTTTGCACCAGTAAAGCTTCGTTCACGTATCGCCATGATATACTCGTTAGGTACAGGTACCGAATAAAGTGTTATGCGCGAAATAGTTGGCTATTCCGCCCAAATAATTAATGCCATTCGCCTGAGCGAAGTCCAGACGCAGTACGCCAGGCTTCACCTGTTATTATTGATTCAATGCGATGGATTTCTGATACGTAAATAATTTCCCCGTTATTTTTATTGTCCCGGGACAGGGCCGTCTTTTCTGTGCTTAACAGAAAAGCGGCCAGGTCCTGGGTAAATCCTTTTATTGTTTTATATTCTCCTGCCAGCATCCTGCCAGCGATCTCAACAAGTTCTTCTTCTGACAGCAGAGCCGTAGTTGAGCAATCCATTTTTAATTTCCTGATGTTGTTATTTTAAGTGTTGCTGTGTGTGTGGTTAATTTATACCTCGTTTTTTTTAATTTCACACCATCAGAAAAGTCCGATAAAGCCGCTACAGAAATAAATGGATTCACCCTTTGCATGAAATATTTTTAACTTCCGTTGTAAAGGTTTATTAATCGTTGTGCAGTAAAAAGGGAAAATGAGCGGAATAAAAAACGCACACATGCAGAGAATGCACGTATTACAGGCATCACAGCGAAACGGCAGCAATAGCTGTCCAGGAATTTTCCCGGTTATCTGGCTTTAATGAAACTGTTGTGAGGGGCAGGAGCGGCTGATGAAAAAGGCGAAAACGCTTATGCATTTTCGCCGAACTTTTTTCACTTTTCTGAGCCGTAAGGCCCAGCAATGACTAAAGAGCGGGGGATTTTTCGCCTGATTTACTGAGTAAGCAGGCGGTTGAGACGCGCAAGATCGCCTCTTACCCATTCAATATCCTGAGAAAACTTCTCATCAGACATCAGCGGCTGACGATAAACCACTATCACAACCTCAGCGCCTTGTTCATTAGCTATCACGCGCATCGGCATATAGATCTCTTTACCAAAGCCGCTGTCTATCCAGTGATCCATCACGCCAAACGGATTATGTGGCGTAAAGCGAATCTTTACTGAACCTTCAGGTCCGCGGGCGCGCCAGTAACTCCCTTCCTGTTCCAGCGTGCTGCTGCTTAGTCCGGAAGCCCATTTCGCAAAATATTCCGGCTTCCAGATCGTTTCATACAAATCTAACCAGTTACGCGCAATGGTCTGACTGACAACCTGGGACGACAACATGCTACCTCCGGAACGTGGTTAAAAAGGCATTAAAGCATGTTGCGCGCAGAGGGAAAATCGCACACGGCGAGAAGTGTGGCGCAGACGGGGTTTCATCCGGCTGGCAGGCCTGGCGGCCTGCCGTAAAACAGTCAGAGAAAACGCCCGCGCGCGTCAATCGGCTGGGTCTCTGCGCGGCCATCGGCGTGACGCAGCACATAGCTGTCCGACTGCGCCATCACCGCGCAGCTGTGATTAGGGTAGATACGCAGCAGGGCGCCGACGCTGGGCGCGCTATCCTGCCAGGGGATAAACCCATGCTCCTCCGACAGCTTGCTGACTTCATAACAAACGCCCTTTTCATCAACGGCCACGCCGAACCCGCTGGCATTGGTGCCGTGAGGCCCTTTATCCGAACTCAGCATTTTGGAACCGGCATCAATAATGATGAAATGGCGATTTACCGCGACGACGCGGGCAATAACGCTGAGCGCCAGTTCGTCAACGCGGCTCAGGCCAAGACGACATGCAGTCAGATCGAGCAGGGCATAGTTTCCCGGTCGGATCTCATCGGTTCCGGCCGCTACTGGCGCGGCCAGCGCCGTAGGCGTGGCGCCAACGGAAACAGAACAACCGGCGAAGCCCGCTTCTCGCAGCTGGTTTTGCACATGCTGCATCAGCCGCGCTTCTTCCTGAGCGATCGCGGCAATGGCGTCGGGATTTCCTGCGCCATAGGCGTGCCCGGCGTGCGACACCAGGCCAGCGAAACGCAGCTGCGCCGCCTGAATAGCCTTCGCCAGTGCGGCCGCGTCGTTGCGATGCGGATCGATGCCGATACGATGCAGCCCGACATCCACCTTAATGGCTACCGCGATGTCGGCATCCGGCTGCCGGCGTTGCGCTTCAGCGATAGCGGCTACGCCATGCGGCGCATCGACAATCAGCGTCACTTTCGCCTGATGCTGGGCCGCCAGTTTCAGCAGTGCCGCTATGCTTTCGGCACGAATAACCGGATAAGCCAGCAAGATGTCGCGTTCGCCGCCGCGGATAAAGACTTCACCTTCGCTCGGTTTGGAAACGGTAATGCCGCACGCGCCCAGCGCGCGCTGACGACGAGCGATATAGAGGCTTTTATGCGTTTTGATATGAGGGCGCAGCGTGACGCCTGCGCGGCTGGCTTTCTCCTGCATCGCCTGCAGATTCTTTTCCAGCCTTTCGGCGTCGATCTCAATGTAGGGCGTAAGACGGTCGTCAGGCAGAGGACGCTGCCAGCGTTGATTCATATCCATACGAGGTTCCTGCACAAACGGATGAAACCCCATCATTCAGCAATCGGCGGCCGGATGCCAGCCGCACAATGCTAAAAACCGCATCATGATTGCTCATGATGCGGTGCGGATTAAACGTAGAGCGAGGCTTCGCCTGGCGGACGGGTTTTGAAGCGGCGATGCAGCCACAGATACTGCTCTGGCGCCCGCAGGATCTGGCTTTCGATAACTTTATTCATATAGGCGGCGGCAGCGGCTTCATCAGTATGAGGATAGTTTTCCAGTTCCGGATCAATGATCAGCTGGTAGCCGTAGTTATCTGGATTGCGGATCAGCGCGATGGTTAACATCGCCGGATTCGCGAGGCGCGACAGAACAAATGTACCGTTCGTGGTCGCTGCTTTCTCAACGGCGAACAGTGGGGCGAACACGCTGCCTTTCGGGCCATAATCCTGGTCCGGTGCAAACCAGACCGACTCGCCTTTTTTCAGCGCATGAACCATACCGCGCAGATCGCGCCGATCGATCATCGCCTTATTGGATCGCATACGGCCCTTCGTCTGCGCCCACTCCATCGCCCGGTTGTTATGCGGGCGGTACATCGCCATCATCGGCTGACACAAACCGCTGATGCGGCCGCCCAGCTCCAGCGACATAAAGTGCACGCCAATTACCATTACGCCGCGCTTCTGCTCCATGGCGGACTGCAAGTGCTGCAGGCCTGACACCTCAAACAGTTTTTTTACCGCGCGATCCGACCAGAACCAGGCGATGCCGGTTTCTGCCAGCGCCATACCCAGCGAAGCGAAGTTACCTGCGATCATGCGCTCAATGTCGGTTTCAGCAATGCCGGGAAAGCAGAGTTCGATATTGCGTCGCGTAATGCGCTCACGACGTTTTAGGAAATGACGAGAAAGCGTACCGGCATTAGCGCCAAGACGCATCAGAAGAGGATAAGGAAGCTGAACCAGCAGCCACAGAATGCCCAGACCTAGCCAGGTAACCCAGTAGCGTGGATGCAGCATGGAACGGCAAAAAGCTCCGGTCTTTTTCATAGCGCACCTTTATGTGATGAATGTATGTATCGCATAAAGAAGCACTTCCATAAGTTCCCCAGGCGCTACAGCTTGTAGTCAATCGGACCGGCACATTAGCAAAAAGTGCAGTTAAAGAAAGCGAAACAACAGAATCATATGGAGATGGATGTTTCATCGAATGAGGCATTAAAGCGAAAAGCGGCGAGGAGGATAATAAAAGACGCTGTATAAACAGCACGTTAAAAAATCAGCAAAATGACAGCGGGCAACAAACGCACTCTCCTGAAGAGTGGTCCGGAAATGAAATCTTATGGTTATTTACGCAGAATTTACGCAGGCCGACATGAAAAAATGGCGAAAAGCTCGCACGAGGCGAGCTATTTACCTTTACTGCGTTGTTACTCGATATTCTGAATCTGCTCGCGCATTTGCTCAATAAGCACCTTCAGTTCAATCGCCGATGCGGTAACGTCTGCATTAATTGACTTCGAACCCAGGGTGTTCGACTCGCGGTTAAATTCCTGCATCATAAAGTCGAGACGGCGACCGACTGCCTCTTTTTTACCCAGGATGTTATAGGTCTCTTTAACATGGGCTTCAAGGCGATCCAGCTCTTCTGCGACGTCGATGCGCTGCGCCATCATTACCAGTTCCTGTTCGAGACGGTTGTTTTCCAGCTGGACTTCCGCTTCTTCCAGCTTCGCGACCAGGCGTTCGCGCTGCCATTTCAGGATCTCAGGCATCTGGGCGCGCACTTTCGCCACTTCCTGCTTCACGCCGTCGAGACGCTGTTCGATCATCGCCTTCAGCGCGGCGCCTTCGCTTTCGCGCGCTACGATAAAGTCATCCAGCGCGCCGTCCAGCGCGCTCAGCAGCTGGGCATTAATCGCATCCAGATCCTGTTCCTGCGCAGACATTACGCCAGGCCAGCGCAGAATTTCCATCGGGTTGATGGCGCCTTCGTCGCTCTGCATCTTCACCCAGTTGGCGGCCTGCACCAGCTGCTTCGCCAGGGTTTCGTTCAGCATCAGCTCGCCCTGCGCGCCGGGATCGGCGTCAAAGCGCAGGTTGCACTCGATTTTGCCACGCGTCAGGCGCTGACGAATACGTTCGCGAATAACCGGCTCCAGACTGCGAAACTGCTCCGGCAGACGGATATAGGTTTCAAGATAACGCTGGTTAACAGAGCGAAGTTCCCAGGCGGCGCTGCCCCAGGTGCCTTTGGCTTCACGGCGGGCGTAAGCGGTCATACTGCGGATCATAATCGGCTACTCTTTGTCAGAAATTATGCAGCAAGTATAGCGATACCCGCCGCGCGCTAACAGGCATAAGCGCAAGCGCGTGCGAATAACGAAACATTTCCGCTTTTGCGGACAGACACTTATGATGGCCGCTGATCGTTTTGATTAAGGATAACGCCAATGTTCCGCTCTGTTACCCTCTCCGTGGCACTGGCCGCGTTGCTGGCCGGTTGCCAGGCGCCGCGCCCGCCTGCGCCGCCGACTAAACCTGTTGCCATATGCGCAGGCGGCGAAATGATGATGCAAACCACGCTGTGGTTCGGCCTCAGCAAACCGCAGGGCGGGATGGTAAGCCGCTCCGACTGGCAGCTTTTTCTGGATAAAGAGGTGACGCCGCGCTTCAAGGCGGGCCTGAGCGTTTACGACGCCAGCGGTCAATGGCTGGAGAAAAGCGGAAAGCTGGCGCGCGAGCCGAGCAAGGCGCTCATGCTTATTCATGGGGCGGAAAACGGCGTGAATGGCGATATCGAAGCGCTGCGCACGATTTACAAGCAGCGCTTCGGTCAGGAGTCTGTGATGCGCGTCGATGCGCCGGTATGCGTCGGATTTTGAGCAGAAACGGCGGCGGCAAGGCCGCCGCAGAGATCAGATAAACAGGCCGGCAAATGCCGCCGACAGCAGACTCACCAGCGTTGAGCCATAAACCAGCTTCCAGCCGAAGCGGGACACCACATTGCCCTGCTGTTCATTCAGTCCTTTGATTGCCCCGGCCACGATGCCGATAGAGGCAACGTTGGCGAACGACACCAGGAACACGGAAAGAATGCCCAGACCGCGCGGCGTCATGCCTGCCGCTACCTTTTGCAGCTCAATCATCGCCACGAACTCATTCGCGACCAGCTTGGTCGCCATAATGCTGGCGGCCTGTAGCGCATCAGCGGCAGGGATGCCGATCAGCCAGGCAAAAGGATAGAAGACATAGCCAAGAACCTGCTGAAAACTGTAGCCGAACAGCGCGCTAAAGAGCGCATTAACCGCGGCTATCAGCGCGATAAAGCCGATCAGCATCGCCAGGATAATCATCGCAACCTTGAAACCCGCCAGAATGTACTCGCCGAGCATCTCAAAAAAACTTTGCTCTTCATGCAGCTTGTCGAGCTGAATTGCCTGCTCGTCCTGCGCTTTGCCGGGGTTGATAATGGAGAGGATAATAAAGGTGCTGAACATATTGAGCAGCAGCGCGGCGACCACATATTTAGGCGCGATCATCGTCATATAGGCGCCGACGATAGAGAGCGACACGGTGGACATCGCCGTGGCGGCCATGGTGTAGAGGCGCTTCGGCGGAATATCACCCAGAATGCCCTTATAGGCGATAAAGTTTTCTGACTGGCCGAGGATCAGGGTACTGACCGCATTGAATGACTCAAGCTTGCCCATGCCGTTTACCTTCGACAGCAGCGTGCCCACCAGCCGAATCAGCAGCGGCAAAATGCGCCAGTGCTGCAGGATGCCGATTAGCGCTGAGATAAATATGATAGGGCAGAGCACGCCGAGGAAGATAAAGGCCAGCCCTTGCTTGCTCATATTGCCAAACACGAAGTCGGTGCCCTGCGCGGCAAAGGTCAGCAGCTTCTCAAAAAAACCGCTGAAGGCGCTGACCGCCCCCTGCCCGCTGGCGGAGTGCAGGAAAAACCAGCCCAGCGCAGCTTCCACCACGATCAGCTGTACGATATAGCGCAGACGTATCTGTTTGCGGTCATGACTGACCAGCAGCGCAAGGGCGAAAATCACCGCCAGCGCCAGCAGGAAATGAAGAATTGAGGTCATACTTTTTATTTTCAGTGAGTGAGGAAGGCGCATTTAGCCACAGACCGTGAGGAAATTCATCTGCCGCTGTGAAATCCCGTCAGCAAGACAGGCGACGAGGAAGTCCGTATAATGCGCAGCCAATTCATTTCAGCCGGAGATTACCATGCGTCCAGCAGGCCGAAGCGCACAGCAGGTGCGTCCCGTCACCCTGACCCGAAACTACACCAAACATGCCGAGGGCTCAGTTTTGGTGGAGTTCGGCGAAACCAAAGTGCTTTGCACTGCTACCGTGGAAGAGAGCGTCCCGCGTTTCCTGAAAGGACAGGGACAGGGCTGGGTTACCGCTGAATATGGCATGCTGCCGCGTTCCACGCATAGCCGTATGGCGCGTGAAGCGGCAAAAGGTAAACAGGGCGGACGTACGCTGGAGATCCAGCGCCTGATTGCCCGCTCGCTGCGCGCGGCGGTCGATCTCAAAGCGCTGGGCGAATTTACCATCACGCTCGATTGCGACGTGATTCAGGCTGACGGCGGCACGCGTACCGCATCGATTACCGGTGCCTGCGTGGCGCTGGCCGATGCGCTGAATAAGCTGGTGGCGGACGGCAAGCTGAAAGCCAACCCGATGAAAGGGATGGTGGCGGCGATCTCCGTCGGCATCGTCGAGGGCGAAGCGCGCTGCGATCTGGAGTATGTGGAAGATTCCGCCGCCGAAACCGACATGAACGTCGTGATGCTGGAAGATGGCCGCATGATCGAAGTGCAGGGTACGGCGGAAGGCGAGCCGTTCAGCCATGAAGAACTGTTGTCGCTGCTCGCGCTGGCGCGCGGCGGCATTGAGGAACTGATTCAGGCGCAGAAAGCAGCGCTGAACAACTGATTTAACAGGCGACCAGAGAGTCGCCTTTTTTTTGTGAGAGGAGTGAGAGATGAAAGCCTGGCAGCGTCAGTTTATTGAATTCGCCCTGAACAAACAGGTGCTGAAGTTCGGCGAGTTTACCCTGAAGTCTGGCCGTAAAAGCCCCTACTTTTTCAATGCCGGCCTGTTTAACAGCGGTCGCGATCTGGCGCTGCTGGGCCGTTTCTATGCGCAGGCGCTGGTAGATGAGGGCGTTGACTTCGATCTGCTGTTCGGCCCCGCCTATAAAGGTATCCCCATCGCCACGACAACCGCCGTGGCGCTGGCTGACCATCATGACCGCGACGTGCCCTACTGCTTCAATCGCAAAGAGGCGAAAGATCATGGCGAAGGCGGCCTGCTGGTAGGCAGTCCGCTGGCGGGGCGCGTCATGCTGGTGGATGACGTAATCACCGCAGGCACCGCAATCCGTGAATCGATGGATATTATCAGCGCGCATAACGCCACGCTGGCAGGCGTGCTGATTTCTCTCGATCGGCAGGAGCGCGGGCGCGGTGATATTTCAGCGATTCAGGAAGTTGAGCGCGACTACAAATGTCAGGTCACCGCCATCATCACGCTGGCTGATCTGATTAGCTATCTGGAAGAGAGGCCGGAAATGGCCGATCATCTGGCGAAAGTGCGCGCCTATCAGAAAGAGTACGGCATTTAACGCTGTGACATTCCCTTTCCCTGTTCGGGAAAGGGAATCCAGCCCGGCGAGTTACACCAGCTGTGCGGCCAGCAGCGGCCAGCGGATATCAAAGTCGGCGGTAGGGCGAAAACGGAATTCTGAGCGTACATAACGCGACAGTATGCCTTCGCAAAAAGCCAGCAGCTGGCTCGCCAGCAGCGCCTCATCCGTTTCAAACCCTTCGCCTTCACGCATTCTGCGCTCGCGCATTACCTGACGCAGCTGCGCTTCAATACGTTCAAACAGCTGATTGATACGCCCTTGCAGGCGATCCTGCTCAAACATCAGCGCGTGGCCAGTCAGAATACGGGTCAGCCCCGGATTACGCTCACCAAAGCCAAGAATCAATTGCACGATAAGACGCAGACGCGCCATCGTCTCTTTTTCATCTTTCAGGATCAGATTGATGCGGGTAATCAGACTGTCTTCAATGAATTCAATCAGGCTGTCAAACATGCGCGTTTTGCTGGGAAAGTGGCGATAGAGCGCCGCTTCAGAAACGCCGACGTTTGCCGCCAGCTTGGCGGTGGTGATGCGCTGGCTACCGTCACTGGACTCCAGCATTTGCGCCAACGCCTGCAAAATTTCTTCGCGACGGTTCCGTTTGGCGAGTTTCTTTTCTGCCATGACCTTAAAAACCCCTGAAATTCACCTTAAGCAGGCACACCTTCCTGTCAGCCCTAAGCGCGAAACTTAAGGCTGATAAGAAATAAACAGATGGTTAAGCAAAAATGGGCGTTACTGGCGACCTGAATGGCCGAAACCGCCTTCCCCACGGGCGCTGGCGTCGAAATCTTCCACCAGGTTGAACTCCGCCTGAACCACCGGCACGAAGACCAGTTGCGCAAGGCGATCCCCTGGCTGCAGCGTAAAGCTCTGCTGGCCGCGGTTCCATACCGATACCATCAGCTGGCCCTGATAGTCGGAGTCGATCAGGCCGACCAGATTGCCCAGCACGATGCCGTGCTTATGGCCAAGACCGGAGCGTGGCAGGATAACCGCCGCCAGGCTGGGATCGCCGATGTGGATCGCGAGGCCGGTTGGCACCAGCGTGGTCATGCCGGGTGTGATTTCCAGCGCGCTGTCCAGGCAGGCGCGTAAATCAAGCCCGGCCGAACCGGAGGTGGCATACGCAGGCAGCGGAAACTCAGCGCCCACGCGCGCATCAAGAATCTTTACGTCGATTTTTTTCATCATAAAGGCGGACAATCTCGTCTAATAAATGTTGGCCAAGGAGCGTCTTATCGCTGAGCGGCAAGCGTTTTTCTCCCTCCTGCCAAAAAAGGTGAAGCGCGTTAGTATCGCTGTTAAATCCCTGTCCGGCTTTCGCCACGTCGTTGGCGCAGATCAGGTCCAGATTTTTTCTTACCCGTTTTTGTCGTGCGTATTCTTCCACATTCTGGGTTTCAGCGGCAAATCCAACCACATAAGGTCGGCCCTGTTGCATCGCGGCGACGCCCGCCACGATATCCGGGTTTTTCACCAGCTGGAGCGTGACGGTATCATCTTCGCCGCCCTGTTTTTTCATCTTTTCCGCCGCAATGGTCGCGGCGCGATAGTCCGCTACGGCGGCGCTGGCGATAAAAATCTGCTGTTGCGCTGCTTCAGCCATCACGGCGGCTTCCATCTCCAGTGCCGTCGTGACGTCGATGCGTTTTACCGCAGGCGGCGTCGTCAGGTTTACCGGACCGGTCACCAGCGTCACGCTGGCACCACGGCTGGCGGCGGCGGCGGCGATGGCGAAACCCATCTTGCCAGAGCTGTGGTTGCTGATGTAGCGCACCGGGTCGAGCGCTTCGCGCGTCGGACCGGCGGTAATCATAATGTTGAGATGTTGCAGATCGTTGACTGACGACGCCCACTGCGCCGCGTGGTCGACAATGGCCAGCGGATCGAGCATGCGTCCTGGCCCCACATCGCCGCACGCCTGGCTGCCGCTATCGGGTCCCCAAATCAGCAGGCCGCGCGCCTCAAGCTGCTGCAGGTTATGCTGGGTGACGGTGGCGCGATACATCTGCTGGTTCATCGCCGGCACCACGGCAACCGGGGAAGCGGTAGCGAGGCAAGCGGTAGTCACCAGGTCGTTGGCCATGCCCGCGTTCAGGCGAGCGATAAGGTCAGCTGACGCCGGTGCCAGCACCACCAGATCCGCCCATTTCGCCAGTTCGATATGGCCCATCGCCGCTTCGGCAGCAGGATCGAGCAGGTCTTCGAATACCGCATGGCCGGAAACGGCCTGCAGGCTGAGCGGCGTAATAAAGGCTTTAGCGGCGGGCGTCATCATCACGCGCACCTCAGCGCCGCGATCGCGCAGGCGGCGCACCAGCTCGGGCGTTTTATACGCGGCGATGCCGCCGCTTACGCCAAGCAGAATTTTTTTTCCGGCTAATCCCATCATGCTGTAGGCCTCGTTTCGCTGGAAGCCGCGTCAGGCGCGGCTGGGTGGCAGGACTGTATCATAAAACCGACCCCGCACCTTTTCACCTCTTGCGTTTGCGAGCCGCCTCGTAAATTCGGCAGATATAACTGGTTAAGTATACAGTATTTTACCATGATGTCGTCAACGGCAGGAGGCATTTATGGACAATATGACACCACGGGAAAAGTTGCGGTTGATGGGCGCAGAGGCGTTAAGCGACGTCGAACTGCTGGCGATCTTTCTGCGAACGGGGACAGTCGGCGCGAATGTTATAACGCTGGCGCAGCAGATGCTGCAGCGGTTCGGCTCGCTTTATCACATTATGACCGCCGGGCCGGCGGAGTTTGATGAGATAAAAGGCGTCGGCGCGGCGAAGCTGGCGCAGCTGCATGCTATCGCTGAACTGGCGCGGCGCTTTTTCGCCAGCCAGATGGCGCGGGAAGATGTGATGGCGAACCCGCAGGTGACGCGACACTATCTGCAGGGCGTGCTGGCGCATCAGGAGCGGGAGATTTTTATGGCGCTGTTTCTTGATAATCAGCACCGGGTCTTGCAGGCGCAGAAGATATTTATGGGTTCCATCAACAGCGTCGAGGTGCATCCGCGTGAAATCGTGCGCGAGGCGCTGAAGCTTAACGCGGCGGCGATTATTCTGGCGCATAATCATCCTTCCGGAATGGCAGAACCCAGCCGCGCCGATCGCCATATTACGCACAAAGTAAGCGCGGCCTGCGCCCTGCTTAATATACGTCTGCTCGATCATCTGGTGATTGGTCACGGCGAATATGTCTCTTTTGCGGAGCGTGGCTGGCTGTAAAAAGCCCCTCTTGCCAGGTGCAGATGGCGGGTTTTTGCACGATCTTCAGGGATCTTTATCTGTTCGGGACTTGAGCACTTGCGCTGAGCGGCGTATACTACGCCACCTTTGAGAATCTCGGGTTTGGCGTTTGGGCCAGCTTAGCGGGTTCACATGGAACTCGCCTGGCGGGCTATGAGCCTGACGAGGCGGCCAAGACCTAGTTTTTAAAGCTCGAGCTGATTTGATTTTTGGAGAATAGACATGTCACGAGTCTGCCAGGTAACTGGAAAGCGTCCGGTGACCGGTAACAACCGTTCCCACGCAATGAACGCGACGAAACGCCGTTTCCTTCCGAACCTGCACTCACACCGTTTCTGGGTTGAGAGCGAGAAGCGCTTCGTTACTCTGCGTGTATCTGCTAAAGGTATGCGTGTTATTGATAAAAAGGGCATCGATACGGTTCTGGCCGAAATCCGCGCCCGTGGTGAGAAGTACTAAGGAACTGAATCATGGCTAAAGGTATTCGTGAGAAGATCAAGCTGGTTTCCTCTGCTGGTACAGGTCACTTCTATACCACCACGAAGAACAAACGTACTAAACCTGAGAAGCTGGAACTGAAAAAGTTCGATCCGGTTGTACGTCAGCACGTGATCTACAAAGAAGCCAAAATTAAATAATTTTGGTGTTCTGTGAAAAACCCGGCTTCGGCCGGGTTTTTTGTTTTTGCCGCTTTTTGAGGAGAGAACATGCCGGAATTACCCGAGGTCGAAACCAGCCGACGCGGCATAGAACCGCATCTGGTGGGCGAAAAGATTTTACATGCGGTGGTGCGTAATTCGCGTCTGCGCTGGCCGGTGTCGCAGGAGATTCATGCGCTCAGCGACCAGCCTGTGCTGAGCGTGCAGCGCCGCGCCAAATATTTGCTGCTGGAGCTGCCCCACGGCTGGATCATCATCCATCTTGGCATGTCTGGCAGCCTGCGCGTGCTGCCGGAAGAGCAGCCCGCCGCGAAGCATGACCATGTCGATTTAGTGATGAGCAACGGCAAAGTGCTGCGCTACACCGATCCGCGCCGCTTTGGCGCCTGGCTGTGGAGCACCGATCCCGAAGGGAGCAACGTGCTGGCGCATCTGGGCCCTGAACCGCTCAGCGATGCCTTTAGCGGCGACTATCTCTATGAGAAGTCGCGCGGCAAGCGTACGGCGGTAAAGCAGTGGCTAATGGATAATAAAGTGGTGGTCGGCGTCGGCAATATCTACGCCAGCGAATCGCTGTTTACGGCCGGGATCCTGCCCGATCGTCCGGCAATGAGCCTGAGCGATGAAGAGGCGCAGCGTCTGGCCGCGACCATTAAGGCCGTACTGCTGCGTTCCATCGAGCAGGGCGGTACGACGCTACGCGACTTCTTACAGAGCGACGGCAAGCCAGGCTATTTTGCTCAGGAACTGCAGGTTTATGGACGCGCTGGCGAACCCTGCCGCGCCTGCGGCACGCCGATTGCCAGCGGTAAGCATGGGCAGCGCAGCACCTTCTGGTGCCCCAACTGCCAGCGTTAATCAGGCCAGCTTCGCCAGCAGCGCCTGGAGCACATGCGGCGGCAGAAAGGCGCTCACGTCGCCGCCGTGGCGCGCCACCTCTTTTACCAGTGAAGAAGAGATAAAAGAGAAGCCTTCGGTGGGCATCAGGAACACGCTCTCCAGCGTCGGCAGCAAATGGCGATTCATATGGGCGAGCTGCATCTCATATTCAAAGTCGGACACCGCACGCAGGCCGCGCACCAGCACGTTGGCCTGCTGCGTCCGGGCGAAGTTCGCCATCAGATCGCTAAATCCTACTACCTCGACGTTTGGCAGATGCGCCACCATGCTGCGTGCCAAATCGACGCGCTCATCCAGGGTAAACATCGGCTTCTTGCTCGGGCTGGCGGCGACCGCCATAACTACCTGATTAAACATCTGCGCGGCGCGCGTCACGATATCAAGATGGCCGAGCGTAACGGGATCGAAGGTTCCGGGATAAATCGCTTTAGTGCTCATAGACGACCTTTATCTGCGGCATGATTCAGCGCCCACAGCGCGGAATATTTATTGAAAGTGTACTGTGCGTTGACCACGGCCAGAATCCATCCCTGCTTGCCGTCGAGAAAGCCTGCGCGCAGCAGCAGCGTCTTCAAAAAAGCGCCCAGCGTATGGGTAAATATCGAGAAGAGGCCGCAGCGCTTGCCGCGCTGGTGACGCTCCTGCGCCCATGCAGCGGCGTAGGCCAGCTGCTTTTGCTGAAAAACAATCAGGTCACGACAGGTCAGATGCTGCAAATCGCCCTGCAGCCGGACAACCGGCGCACCCTGCGTTTCCAGCGATTCATGCACCAGGTTGTCGTTATAGGTCAGCGCGCGCGGATAGAGGCGCATCACGCGATCTGGATACCAGCCGCTGTGGCGCATAAAGCGGCCGAGAAAAAGGTTGCTGCGGTTCAGGCTGTATACGGTTGCCGAGGGCAGCTGCGTTAGTACCGCCTCAATACTGGCGCGCAGCGTCGGCGTAACGCGCTCGTCGGCATCGATCATCAGAATCATATCACCACTGGCGTAGCGCTGCGCGCGCTGGCGCTGCTTGCCGAAGCCGGCCCACGCCTCGGCGTGATAGACCTTTGCGCCCGCCTGGCGGGCAATCTCGGCGGTCTCGTCGCTGCTGCCGGAGTCCAGCAGGATAATCTCATCCGCCCAGCAGACCGAGGCGAGACAGTCGGGCAGCAGCGCCGCTTCGTTTTTGGCGATCATTACCACAGAAAGACGTTGGCGAGCGGTCATCAGTGGGCCCGTGGCGGTAAATGAGGTTCGAGTAACTGTAGCAGACGCTGCAGTGCGCCCTGGTTCTGGTGCAGCACCTCAACCGCGTGACGGCCGTAGTAGAGTCGGTAATCCTCATCCTGCAGCAGATTGGTCACCTCTTTCTCCAGCGACACAACGTCGGTTACGGTAATCAGGCCCTGCGCCTGCTGCAGCTTGCTGCAGATATCTTTGAAGTTCCAGGTGTGCGGCCCCATCAGCACCGGAATGGCGTGCGCGGCAGGCTCCAGCGGATTATGTCCGCCGCGCTCTACCAGGCTGCCGCCGACAAAGGCGAGATCGGCGATACCGTAGAGCAGCATCAGCTCGCCCATGGTGTCGCCGATAACAACCTGCGTCGAGCCGGAGGGGATTTCGCCGCTGCTGCGCAGGATAAAGCTGAAGTTGCGTTTTTGCGTCAGATCGCGCGCGTCGCTGAAGCGCTCTGGATGGCGAGGCACCAGGATTAGCAGCAGGTCGGGAAAGGTCTGCAGCAGACGGCGATGCGCATCGAGCACAATCGCCTCTTCCCCTTCATGGGTGCTGGTGGCGATCCAGACCGGACGGCGCGGCGCCCACTGACGACGCAGCGTAATTGCTCTGGCCGCCAGCTCAGGCGTGACGGAAATATCGAATTTCAGGCTGCCGGTGACCGCCAGCTGCGAGCGCTTCAGGCCCAGCGCCAGAAAGCGATCGCCATCTTCCGCATTCTGTGCGGCGATAAGGGTGATGCGCTGCAGCAGGTCGCGCATAAAGCCGCC
Organism: Pantoea sp. UBA5923; assembly: GCF_002431095.1. NCBI lineage: Bacteria > Pseudomonadati > Pseudomonadota > Gammaproteobacteria > Enterobacterales > Erwiniaceae > Pantoea > Pantoea sp. UBA5923. The sequence goes on from NZ_DJDN01000029.1 coordinate 47,773, forward strand.
CAGCTTGCGATAGCCCTTAGAAGAGCGTTCCGACAGCCGGGCATTGGCGATCACCAGCGGAATCTGACGCTGATGCAGAATGCGGATAATGTTGGGCCACAGCTCGGTTTCCATGATGATCACCAGACGCGGATTGACCGTGTCGAGGAAACGATTAATGGCGCCCGGCAGGTCGTAAGGCAGGTAAACGTGATGCACATCTTTGCCGAACGCCGACTGCGCCCGCTCAGAACCGGTCGGCGTCATGGTGGTGACGGTAATCGGCAGGGTGGGATAGCGATGACGCAGCGCGCGTACTAACGGAATCGCCGCCAGGGTTTCACCAACGGAAACCGAGTGCAGAACAATGCCGTCCGGCTCCACTTTTCCCGTGCAGTAGCCGTAGCGCTCAGCCCAGCGTTTACGGTACGCCGGCGCTTTACGACCGCGCAGCCAGAGGCGCAGCCAGATGAGCGGCTGAATGAGGTAGAGCAGAACGGTATAAAGGGTTGTCATAGTTATCGTTTCGACAGCCTGGCAGAAAAAATTTCACATAAATCAATCTATGTTATCAGAAAGCCTAAATACGCTCATCACTTTGTCAGCGATGCGACAGAACCTGCTGATAAAGCGAAGTCAGCGACTGCGCAAGACGCTGAGGTCCGTAAGGCTCAATTCTACGCCTTGCGGCTTCGCCTAAGCGCGAATCAGCTGAAAGCGCCGGTATCGCCATAATAGCCTGATTTAACGCCTTGATATCTAACGCATCGCAAACGAAGCCTTCCTGACCAGCGGTAATAAATTCCGCGCCGCCGCAGCCGGTGCTGGTAATCACCGGCAGGCCGCAGGCCATCGCTTCCAGCACCACATTGGGAAAGGGATCGTAGAGCGTCGGCAACAGCAGCCCGTCGGCGGCGTGGTAAAAAGGCTGTACATCCTGCTGCACGCCAACAAAGCGCAGTCGGTCAAGACAGTTCAGCTGATTCGCCAGCTGCTGATAGCGCGACAGCTGCTTGTCCTGTCCGACTACGATCAGATAGCGGTCGCTGTTCGCCAGCGCCTCAATCGCCGCCTTTAAACCTTTCCGCTCGAAGCCGGAGCCGACGTAGATGAGTACAGTGGCGTTGTCCGGCAGCTGCAGCTGCTGACGTGTCGCATGGCGGCTCGCCTCGCTGGCGGGCTGGAAACGCTGCGCATCAATAGCGTTATGGATAACGTGGATTTTCTCCGCGCTCAATGAAAAGCAGCGCAGGATGTCGCGCTTAACCATCTCGGAGTTGCAGATCACCGCTTTCAGAGAGGAAGCGTTAAACATCTCCGCTTCCGCTCGTAGCACATAGCGATGATAGGGGCTGAGCGCGGCGCTCATACGCTGCCACGGCGAGACGATGCGCGCCCGTTGCTCCAGCCAGACGCGATGCACGCCGTCGCCGGCGCGAAAAATATCGCAGCCCGCGATGCGCTCGTGGCTCTGAACAATATCGAACCGCTCTTTTTCCCAGCAGGCGCGCGCTGCGCGCGCAAAGCCGCGCTCGCGCGAAATACGGCCCAGCTTAGGCGGATTGCAGATATGCAGATGCCAGTCAGGATTGGGCGTGCCCTGCCAGCTGCGCGTGATGATATTGAGATCCAGCTGCTCGCTGCCAAGCGCTTCGAGCGCGCGTGAGATAAAACGTTCGGCACCACCGTCGGGACGGTATTTTTGCCGGACAATCGCCAGGCGTAATTTAGTCATGTAAGTACTTCCTTGCCGCCTCGACCACATCTTCAACCGGAATGGCGCTGAGATAACGCTGGCGGGTATTGGTATCGATGGCGTCAGGATCGGGCAGCGGGCCGTAATCGCCCGCCCAGATGACGTGGTTATGCTCGCCCCATGGTCGCCAGAACTGAAGCTTGGTCGGGCCGAACAGCGCGATGCAGGGCGTGTCGAGCGCGGCGGCCATATGCATCGGCGCGGAGTCCACGCCGATAAAAAGCCGGGCGCGGTCAATCAGCGCTGCCAGCTGCGGCAGCGTAAGCTGGCCCGCCAGCGATACCAGATTCGGCGTTGTGCAGAGCGCCTGGATGCGCGCGATCATCTCCATTTCATGCTTGTCGGGCGCGGCGGTCAGTACCACTTTGCGGTTCGCCTGCGCCAGCTGGTCGATAGTCGCGGCGACCTTCTCCTCTTCCCAGCACTTAAAATTCCAGCGCGAGGTAGGCTGTACGACGATAAAAGAGGCGTCAACGCCCTGTTCAGCCAGCAGCGCATCGACTTTTTGTCCATCAACGGCGCTGTAATGCATAGAGACGCGCGCGCCTTGCGGCGTAATGCCGAGCGGCGTCAGCGCCGTCATATTCTGCTCAACCGTATGAAGCTGATTATGGTTGCGGGTCGGGACCAGAGCGTTGTGACAGAGCCGCCAGAATGCGTTGTCGCGCTTATTGAAGGCAAAGCCGATACGCAGCTGCGCGCCGCTGAACAGGGTAATCAGCGCGCTGCGCCATTGGTCGGCGAGATTGATAACGACGTCATAATGACTGGCGCGAACGGCGGCAAGCAGATCGCGCTCGTGGCGCAGTTTGCGCCAGCTTCCTTCCTGCTTCCATTTGCGGTCGATAACGTGTAGCTGGCGAATTGCCGGATGCGCTTCCAGCATCGGACGCGTCTCTTTGTAGAGCAGCACGTCGATATTGGCCTGGGGATAGCGCTGGCGCAGCGCGTTGATAACCGGCGTGGTAAGCAGCATATCGCCGTGGTGGCGCAGCTTGATTAGCAAAATATTGTGTGGGGTAACGTCTGCGTGAGTCGGGTTTGCCATACACAAATGCTCTTAATTTTCAGTGAGGCGATTGTAGGGCAAACCCTTCGGAGGTGAAACCTGCGGCGGCGGTTATTTGTCTCGCCAGCGCCAGAGTCGGCTCAGCCACAGCAGCAGCTGATACCACTGTTTGATGCCGCGCGCATTGCGCAGCATACGTAGATGCGTTTTGCTGGTGAAAATATCGTTGATTATCGCCTGCTTCGCTGCGGGATCGGGCTCGCGGCGCACGCAGTGGCAGACGCTGAGCGCTTCGTGGGTAATTTGTGCATGAAAAGCCGGATAAATCGTCACGCTCTCTTTATAGCGCGCGTTGATCTCCTCCAGCATGCGGGCGATCTTCAGATAGTGGCGCTGATACTCCACGTTGCGCTGACCGGTACGTTTACGGTTGCTGATTGAGGCGTCGTGCAGATAGTAGCGATAAAACACCTGCTCGGTATAGCGGACGCGCTGCGCGTTCAACATAAACTCGGTGGTCCAGGGAATATCCTGATGATGCAAACCTGGCTCGAACCAGAGCTGTTTTTGCTCGATCAACGATCGGCGATAGATGCCCAGCCAGACCACATGCAGATAGCGTCGCGTTTTCAGCGCGGTATTAAGCCACTCCGCGCCGCCCAGCACCGGCGTGCTGCGCAGGCGATCCAGCGGAATTATCGGCCTGGTGCGCTGGTCGCGCTGAAAAAACCACTCGGCATTGCACTGGGCGGCGTCAAGATTGTCCTCTTCCGCCATTGCCACCAGGGTTTGATACATCTCTGGCTGCATGGTGTCGTCTGAGTCTGGAAAGGTGACATATTTGCCGCGCGCGACGCGCAGACCGGCGTTGCGCGCGCGCGACACGCCGCCGTTTTCCTGGTGAATAACGGTGACGTGGGGATGCTGTGCCGCATACGCTTCGGCGCGCGCGCCGGAATCGTCGGTGGAACCGTCGTTGACGATAATGATTTCCAGCGAGGTCAGCGTCTGTGCCAGCAGCGACTGCATAAAGGCATCGAACATCTCACCCGCGTTGTACATAGGGGAAATGATGCTGAGCAAAGGGGAATAATCAGGCTTTCCTGTCATATTGTCTGTTTGTTTTTCCGTCGCGCCAGCTGCTTGTCCAGCCTGGCGAAAATAAAATCGTGAATATCGTTAAGCTTGCGCTGGTCCAGTTTATACAACTGTTCAGCTGGTTGATGGAACTGAGAAGGCGCATCAAACACAAAAGAAGAGGGGGCAATGTGGTCAGGGCCAATTAACAGTACATCGCCAAGCGGGCGTTGCTCCTCTACGCTACAGGGGCCGTATATCAAAATAACAGGCACCTGCTGCGCGTCGGCGATATAAACATTCCCGGAATCTGAAGCGACATAAAAGTCCATTTCGCGGATGGCGGCTGGCAGGCTTTCCAGCGGCACTTTTCCCACCAGGTTAACAATATTCTCTCGCTCGCCGGTCACCTTAAAGAGCTCCTGCATCCTGGTCTGCTCATTGGGCGCGCCAAACGCATAAAAGGTACAGGGCAGATCATCCAGACTGTCGAAAAGGGTTTTCCAGATGGATGGGGGGATCGTTTTGGCCTGATTGCCTGCGGTGATACTAAAGCCAATCTTTGCTCCCTGGCCAGAAAAAATCTCTTTCGGCAGGGCGTCAGGTTGCCAGAGAGGACGGGTGGCGTGTCTGGGGTAGCTCTCTTTAGTAAAAGAGCGGTCAGCCAGTTTTAAATAGTTTTCTACCGTCAGCGTATTTTTTTCATGGCTGACGACGCCGCTGGCGGTCAGGTAGAACAGGTTTTGATAAGCTTTGCGCTTATAAGTGGTTAAAAACTGTTTATTGCTGGCGTTACAGCAGGAGGCAATAAATAAATTCAGGTTGTTGGGATACAGAAGATAGATGTTGTCGTAACGGTTGAGAAGCTGCCATATCAGCCGGAATTTCTTGAACAGGCTGCTTTTGTAATCCTCAATATACCAGAGGGTTTCCAGCGTATCGTCACGCTCCGCCAGTGGCGCAACGCTGCGGCTTAGCAGCGCATCGCTTTTTTGCAGATGCGCCAGCAGCGGCGTGATATTAACGAAGTCGCCGATTTTCGCTGTCTGAATTACCAGATTTTTACCCTTTCGCGGATGCAGCAGCTTCATCACCCACTTTACTGGCAAAAAAAGCAGAAAAAGTATTACGTAATTCAAAATGTGCTCCCTTTGTCCGGTCACGCCGAAAGGGAGACCTTCTTAGCTCGTTCGTTGCGGAGCAGCAGATAATTCCTTATGTAGCGGCTGCGCAAGCTGCAGGTACTGTTCACAAATGACGGATAGACTATAAATGCTTAGGTCGAGATGATGCAACTCGGGCGGGTAATGATAAATTTCATGCATTTTTTCCGCCAGAGAGGCGGCGTTCAAATCAGCGAGACCACGCGACAAGTCATTAGTCAGAATCGTTGCTGGTCCGCCCGGGCAACGCGTGCTGACGACCGGCGTCTGGCAGATCAGCGCTTCTACCAGAACGTTGCCGAACCCTTCGCTGTCAGAGCTGACGACCAGCAGCCGGGCATGGCGTATCCAGGGATAAGGGTTTGCCTGAAAGCCCTGAAAAATAACGCGCTCTGCAATACCCAGTTTTTCCGCCTGCTGGCGCAACTGCGCCTCGCGTTCCGGACGGCCCTGGCCCAACAGCACAAGCGGTGCCGTAATGCCGCTTTGCGCATAAGCCTCAAGAAGCCTGTCATGACGTTTGGTTTCGTGGAAGCGGCCCACATGCAGGATGAAATCGGTGCCTGCAAGCGGACAAGGTTCTGCTACAAGCTGCCTGATTTGTTCAAAATCGAACGGGTTGGCGATAACGCGCGTGCGGCTGGGCCTGACGCCAATATTTTCAACTAAGTCTTCAAGAACATAGGGCGAGACAGCAATAAGCTGACGATGCTGATAAACCTGCCGGATTTTTAATCGCTTCAGCCAGAGTGTGAAACCTGATTTCCGGGCCAGATAGGACGCCGAAAAGACGCCATGCAGGCAGTGCCAGGTTTTTGCTTGATCCAGTACGCGAGAATGTTTAACGATGCGATCGGTTTTATGAAGGTGTGAAAGCACCAGATCGAAATCGCCTTTTGCACTCTGTGACTGTTCAATTGCCTGGTCGAGAAGCTGCGCACGGCGATGCGTTTCAGTGAGTTTGCGCCAGGGAAATTTACAGCGATCCTTGATGACCTGATAATCCACGCCATCCGGAATGGAGTAATCGCATACGCTGCGTAAAGAGAAAAGGGAGACGTGATGTCCCTGATTAACCAGACCTTCCGCCAGTGTCAGTACGACTTTCTCAGCGCCTCCGCCGGGTAAGCCATCAATGATCATCAGTATGCGTTTCGACAAAATACCTACCTCAAATTGCCAGCCTTTACAGAGTTAAATAGAAGGCTGCTTCGACCTGGCAGAAAAAAGTGTGTAAACACTAATCTTGTTATGGACCCAATCTTAAAGGAGCCATGCTGGGATATCCTACCCTTGTTTTATAAAACGTTAACGTAACAAGGTGAAAGAACTTACAGCTTAAATTATTTTAGTTTAACCAAACATGCTCTGCTGCAGATCAGAGTAAGAACTCTGCCATTAAATTTTTTGCCACTTGCGTCCTGCCTGCGTAACATAACAGCTTACTGCGCCACCTCGTTTTACGGATAAGCAATGGAAAAACCAGCTTTTTTAATTACGCTCGATACTGAGGGCGATAACCTCTGGCGCAACCGTAGCGGCCAGGTTACCACGCATAATGTTCGTTTTTTGCCGCGATTTCAGGCGTTATGTGAAAAGTATGGTTTTAAACCCACCTGGCTGACCAATTACGAGATGGCAAGCGATCCCGCCTATGTCGAGTTCGCCCGCGATGTGCTGGCGCGTGGCCAGGGTGAAGTAGGAATGCACCTGCACGCCTGGCATAGCCCGCCAGCTTATGCTCTTACTGATGATGACTGGCGCTACCAGCCCTACCTGATTGAATATCCAGAGCAGATTTTGCGCGACAAAGTCGCCTTTATGACCGATCTGCTGGAAAAGACTTTTCAGACGAAGATGTGCAGCCATCGCGCTGGACGCTGGGCATTTAACGAAATATATGCGCAGGCGCTGGTGGATAACGGCTATCTCGTCGATTGTTCGGTTACGCCGCGCGTTGACTGGCGCGGATCCGCCGGAGCGCCGCAGGGTAATGGAGGCACTGATTATAGCCGCTTCCCCGATCGCGCCTATTTCCTTGACCAGAACGATATATCGCAACCTGGGCAGTCAGGCTTACTGGAAGTGCCCATGAGCATCCAGTATCGGCACGGCCCCCTTGCTACCCGACTGAAATCAACCTGGGATAATCTGCGAGGCAAACGGCGCGGCCCTTCCGTAAACTGGCTCAGGCCCGTAGGCGGCAACCTGGCACAGATGAAACAGGTAGCAGAGCAGTCCCTGGCTCAGGGCTGCGATTATGTGGAGTTTATGCTTCATTCGTCAGAATTCATGCCTGACGGCAGCCCGACCTTTAAAAATGAGGCGGATATTGAACGATTGTATGACGATCTTGAACAGCTCTTCAGCTGGCTGCAAAGTCGTACTCAGGGCATGACGCTGACAGAATTTGCCATCCAGAAAAAGGAGCAGTTACTCGCGTCGGTGTAAGGCTGGGCCTGGCTTCTTTTTGCCGATGCGGCGCATGGCGGAAAAGAAGGTATCCAGGCCCGGATAGCGCATCTGCCAGTATTTTTTCGGCTTGCAGTAGCCTCGGCAAATCAAGGCGGCGGCTTTTAGCGATTTTCTGGTCTCAGGGGAGTAGTAGTAGTAGCCATACAGCGCCTTTGACATGCTTTTTACTTCGCTAAAGCAGTTCAACATCATGTCCGCCGCCAGCCTGCGGAAATCTGGCTCATTGCGCCGCGTTTCAGCCAGAGTTCGCATCTTTTCCAGCGCAAAAAGCATATCTCTGATATCGCTCTGGCGAATATTGCGCGTTATGCCGCCTCGGTTGTCACGATAGTAATACAAGGTATTATCCAGATGACAAATATGGCGGGTTTTAAAGTACTGGAAGGGTGTAAAAATCACATCCTCATAACGACGGCCATCTTCGAAGCGGTCGCCTTCCAGCAGGGTGCGCCGATAAATACGGTTCCACAAATGCCACATCGCGCGTTTAAACAGCGGATGTAAACAGGCGAGGCCTTGTCCCGGAATATCATAAACCTTTCGCTGCGCCGTTTCGCTTTGCGGCGCCACAGGCGGCGTCTCGTCAAAGCGGGCGTAATTGAAATCAATAAGATCGTCGCTACCTTCAAGCAGCACTGGCTTAATAACAGAATAGTAGTTACTGCTTACCATGTCGTCACCGTCCAGGAAAGTAATAAACTCGCCGCGTGCGTGACGTAACCCGACATTACGCGTTGTTGCAATGCCCTGATTTTCCTGCTGGATAAAAGTAATATGCTGGTGAGGATAATGCGCTAATAGCGTGGCAACTTGTTGCGCTGAACTATCGGTCGAACCATCGTCAATGATAATCACCTGCATATCGTCATCAGCCTGAGTCAACAGCGAGGTCAGGCAGGGAACAATAAAGGCTGCATCGTTGTGAAAGGGAACGATGACGCTTAGCAGATAAGCCTGTTCTGCCATTAGCTTCTGCCCTCAGAGAGATTATTCTTTTTCATTATCATCACGCTGAAAATAATTGCCAGGCAATACAGCAAGGTTCCTTCCGTACTAAAGAAAATTACATCGCTCAAGCCATAAACGATAAGCGATACAGATAGAGAAAGCAGGGCTGAGTTACGCATCGGCCTGAAGGAACAGTAGATCAAACTCAGATAGAGGCCGATTAAAGAAATAACGCCGAAAAGGCCTTTTATAGAGAAGTTTTCCAGTAGCTCATTATGCATATGCACGGTCAGATAAATCCGTGCGCCATAGAGGCTGGGGTCTTGTTTAATCAGCACTTCAGCTTTCTGCCCGCGCGCCTCGGCGGATTGCCCTGCCAGGGCGCTGGAGCCGGTCTGGAAGGCAACAGTCTGCATACTGATGCGAGAGATTAGCGAGTTTTCTCCCTGCGTTTCATGCATCGTGGCAAGGTTTTCTTTTAAGTCATGAATGCGCGACTCTATTTTACTTTGAAAAGCCAGCGCACTAATCACCAGCAATACCGGTAGGGCGGTAAACAGAATGATTTTATGCTTACGCTGTATGACATCCTTAGTAAACAAGACCTGGATCAGGACCAGTATGGGGTAAGTCAGCATGGCTGCTCGTGTTCCGGTCAGAATGACAGTGGCGCAAGTCACTATAAATAACAGGGCGAACAGCCATATTTTGTGACGCGTCCTGAAGAGCAGGGCTGATTTAATAAAAACCAGGTTTACGGCTGTGATGATATAAGCAGCAACGGTCGCCCGATCATAATTGAGCTCTACCCGGTCAATATTGAGATGAATGCCTTGATAAAGCGCATAACTGTTTACAGCCAGGCCTGTAATAACGGCGGCGATGATTGCGGCGCGCTGACTTATACGCCTTTCGTTTAGCGTCACCAGCAGCAAAAACGACGCGGCAATTTGTAGCCTTCCGGTCGACTGATATTGTCGGTAAAGGGTAATGTAATCCCCGGGTTGTTTATAGAGCGTAGTCCAGATAATACTTACTACCCCGACAAGAAAAAGAGCCCCGGGCAAAATCAGGTTTTTTTTCTCTTGCAGATAATATCTGGAATGAACAATAAATCCGGCCAGCGCCAGATAGCTGGTGATATAAAAAACGTTTCTGCCGAACGATCCACCGAACGGGGACGTCAGAAAAGCAAGGGCGCATCCGGAGAAAATGAGCAGGCTAAAAAATAAATGCGGCATATCCTGTCGAAAAAGAGTCGGCTTAATTTTCATATCAGCTACCAGTTATAGCGCTCAACGCACCGTTAAATTCGATCCTGAAAACGGCGTAATCAAAATGCTCTTTCGTCCAGCGTTTTGCCTCTTCGCTAAAGCGCTGATAGGTTGGCGGATTTAATAACGTTTCTATAGCGTCCGCGCAGGCGGTATGGGAAAGCAATAGCGGGCGGGTCATCATATTTTTTACGGGATCGTAGACGTCGTAAGGAAAATCTACCCGTATGCCCGTCAGCTTTTCATGCTCCTCAATGGTAACGGAAGGCGTCAGTCCGATACCACACACGCCATTCTTTATAACCTCAGGCTGACCATCGATCAGAGGGTAAATAACAGGCACGCCGAAATAGAGGGACTCCATACATGACAGGCCGAAAGGTTCAGTAACCGGCGTACTCATATAGATATCAATACGATTAAAAAAAGGCGCAATATCCTGCTGGAAGCCGCTGAAAGTGACTTTTTCCTCAATACCCAGTTTTCTGGCCAGAGCGGCAAACGCATCACGGTCAGGCCCTTTGCCCGCGATTTCAAGGGTAATGTTGTGGCCCCGCTGCAATAATTCTTTCAGCGTCAACAGGGTGACGCTAATCCCCTTCAGGCTGACCTGGCGCGAAGCTGTACCGATTTTAATCGGGGACGTCAGGACGCGAGGTTCTGTCCGGATACCGGGCGGAGTCATGATGCGGTTAATTACCACATGATGAGGGCAGGGCAGATTAAAACGATGCTTCATTACCTGAGAAGAAGCAGAAGATGCAGAGATAACGCCATCTAACATGCGCATAAAACTCAGGGTTTTATGATTCTTTGGATAGCGCCAGGAGCAGCCATGATCGTAATAAACCAGCTTTGCTCGTTTCGGTTTTGCCGTTAGCCGGGGGACTAAATCCCAGACCACAATGACCTGTGCATCGCTGGCCTCAACCCGCTTTTGCAGGAGATATTTTCTGAGTGACTGGGGCGCTTTTAATTTAAGGCCGTTAAACAACCGGCTCGCGAAGGTAATCTTTTGCTGCGGCATCTGCTGACGAATCTCTTCATCGATATCATTGCTGATGCAGATAACCTCATCTTTTCCTTCAGAGAAATCATTGATGTACTGCAGAAAAAGACGCTCAACGCCGCCCATTTTACCCAGATTGATAATGTGGAGCTTTTTCATCCTAAAGCTTTCTCCAGCCTTTCTTTGACAGCTTCCGCGCTAATATCTGACATATCGTTGCCCTGAGGCGGACAGAGAGCCTGCTGATTCTGCCCATAGCCCCCAATCAGGCCTGGATCCGTTGGCCCGTAAAGCGTGATATTAGGACGATCCAGCGCCGCGGTCAGATGGCTCAGTCCGGTATCTACTGACACCACCGCCCTGGCGCCCGCCAGTTCGCGCGCTATCGCTTCCAGCGTCAGCTTCGGCAGCACCTCAACGTAATCAAACCCTTCCGCCAGGCGCTGGGCGCGCTGATGCTCGTGCTCGGCGCCCCACGGCAGCTTGATACGTAGTCCGGCTGGCTGCAGCAGGCCGATCAGCTCGCGCCAGTGGCTTTCCGGCCAGTGTTTGTTGTCACGCGTAGTCGCATGGAGGAACACCAGATAAGGGACAATATCCTGCGGCTCGTCGCGCAGAAAGTGCGCGGCGATGGCATAATCGCCCTGGGTCTGCGGCTTCTCATAGCCGAGGCTTTTGGCGAACAGTTCGCGCGTCCGTTCTACCGCATGCTGCTTCTTGTCAATCTCATGGCGTTGGTCGTACCACCAGCTGGCGAAGGGTTCGCGCGCGCTGCGGCTGTCCTGCCCATGCTTAACGCCCCTGGCCAGACGGGTCACCAACGCGGCGCTCTTAATCAGCCCCTGCGCATCGATCACGACGTCATACTGGCGCGACTGCAAATCGCGCTTGAAACGCACGCGCTCTTCGCGCTGCTGGCTGCCGAACCAGTGTTTGCGCCAGCGGCGAATCGCTACCGGCAAAACTTTATCCACCGCCGGATGCCAGGAGGGGATCTGGGCGAAATTCTCCTCCACCACCCAGTCGAAGCGGATACCGGGGATCGCCTGCATGGCATCGGTTAAGGCGGGAAGTGTATGAAGTACATCGCCCATCGACGAGGTTTTGACGATCAGGACGTGCATGCCTTCTCCTGCGGGTGAGCCAGCAGTTCGCTCAGCTCCTGATGAACGCGCGTCGGCTGAATATCGATCAGGCTCTGATGATAGCCCTCTCCGGCATCGCCTTTGCGCACCTTATGGTAGCCGGTGATCAGACGAATAATGCGCACCTGCCTGGAAAGCGGCGGCGTAAAGTCGGGGCTGCTTGGCCCATAGAGGGCTACCAGCGGGCGATTGAGCGCGGCAGCAATATGCATCAGACCAGAGTCGTTGCTGACAACGGCGTCGCAGCGCGCAATCAAAATTACCGCCTGCTCAAGCTGCGTTTCGCCCGCCAGGTTGCGGCAGTAATGTCGCGCTTCCGCAGGCAGCGCCGCGATAATCTCTTCGCCGCAGGCCCGGTCTTTTGCCGAACCGAACAGTACCACCTGCTTGCCTTCGGCAATCAGCTGCTGCGCCAGCGCGGCGTAGTGATAGTGCGGCCAGCGCTTCGCCGGGCCAAATTCCGCGCCGGGGCAAAAACCGATCAGCGGACGCTCCGCCGACAGCTGAAACTGGGCGGCGGTCTCGATTTTTTCCTGATCTTCTACCTGAAGCCGCGGCCAGAGCAGCGGTTGCGGCAGCTGTTGCGCCGAGGCGACCGGCGTGTCGCAGGCTAACGCAATGTAACGCTCCACCATCAGGGGAAACGCCGCTTTGTCCAGCACGCGAATATCGTTCAGCAGGCCGTAGCGCATCTCGCCGCGCCAGCCGATACGACGTTTGATTCCGGCGAAGAAAGGCACCAGCGCAGATTTGAAGGAGTTAGGCAGCACATAGGCGCGATCGTAACCGCTGGCGCGCAGCCTTTTGCCAATGCGGCGGCGCTCGCCGAGCGCCAGCGCGCCGTGTCCCAGCGGCATCGCCAGCGCCTGGTTGACTTCCGGCATGCGCGACAGCAGCGGACGGCACCATGCAGGCGCCATCACATCAATCACGGCGTCCGGATGCTGAGCCTTGAGGGTGCGATAGAGGCTTTGCGACATCATCATATCGCCGACCCACGATGGGCCAATAACCAGAATTTTCATCGCCGGTACGCGTTCCTTATGCGCTGCGGTTCAGCCAGGCCATATACTCGGCCACGCCCTGTGCCACGGTTTTGAACGGCTTGTCATATCCAGCCGCACGCAGGTTAGTGAGATCCGCCTGAGTATAGGCCTGATAGCGGCCTTTCAGCTTATCCGGGAAGGGAATGTATTCGATTTGCCCTTTCTGGTGGAATTTCAGCACCGCGTCCGCCACTTCCTGGAACGATTCGGCGCGGCCGGTACCGCAGTTATAGATGCCCGAAATGTTATTTTCCCAGCACCACAGATTGACCGCGACCACATCATCAACGTGGATAAAGTCGCGTCTGAAGTTATCGCTGCCTTCAAACAGCTTGGGATTTTCGCCGTTGGCGATTTGCGTATTGAGGTGGAACGCCACGCTCGCCATGCTGCCTTTGTGGCCTTCGCGCGGGCCGTAAACGTTGAAATAGCGGAAGCCGCATACTGGTGATTCCGCTTCCGGCAGGATCTGACGCACGTAGTGGTCGAACAGCATTTTCGAATAGCCGTAAACGTTCAGCGGCTGCTCATATTCGCGCTTCTCGATAAAGTTATCGTTGCGACCGCCGTAGGTCGCGGCAGAAGAGGCGTAGAGGAAAGGAATTTCACGCTCCAGGCAGTAGTGCAGCAGATCTTTGGAGTACTGATAGTTATTGTCCATCATGTACTTGCCGTCCCACTCCGTCGTCGCGGAACAGGCGCCTTCATGAAAAACCGCCTCAATCGGACCCAGATCCTCGCCCGCGGCGATATAGGTCAAAAACTCCTCTTTATCCATGTAGTCGCTGATATCCAGATCGGCCAGATTGACAAATTTGGTGCCGTCTTTGAGGTTGTCGACAACCAGAATATCGCGAATACCACGCTCGTTGAGCCCCTTGACGATATTGCTGCCAATCATTCCTGCGCCGCCAGTGACGATAATCATGTGCTCTACCTTAAAAGTTGGGGCGCGAAACAGGCGGTTTCACGCGCTAATGTCTCACATCATAACATTTCATCACGGAGCAGACAGCCAGATGACTCTGACACGCTGTCGCCGCTCCGCCCGCTGACGTGAACTATGCTGCAAAATTAACATTCTCCTGGTCGATTTATCGTTAGCATCCTTCTTATTCAGTAAGATGTGCCGAATTTATGCCATCTGAGGAGAACAATGATGCCAGCGCAATTTTATCAGCAGATCCGCCAGCAGCTGGATGTGGCGCACCGGGAAGGATTGTTTAAGCAGGAGCGCATCATTACCTCCGCTCAGCAAACCGATATTGAAGTCGGCCACGATCGGGTTATTAACTTTTGCGCCAACAATTACTTAGGACTGGCTAATCATCCTGCGTTAATTCAGGCGGCAAAAGAGGGTATGGAGTCGCATGGCTTTGGTATGGCCTCGGTACGTTTTATCTGCGGCACGCAGGATACCCATAAGCAGCTGGAGAAAAAGCTGGCGGCGTTTCTCGGCATGGACGATGCCATTCTCTATTCATCCTGCTTTGACGCCAACGGCGGGCTGTTTGAAACCCTGCTGGACGCGGAAGATGCGATCATCTCCGACGCGCTAAACCATGCCTCGATTATCGACGGCGTGCGGCTCTGCAAGGCGCAGCGCTATCGCTACGCCAACAATGATATGCAGGCGCTGCGGGCCTGTCTGGTTGAGGCGCGGGACAAAGGCGCGCGCCATATCCTAATTGCTACCGATGGCGTCTTCTCTATGGATGGCGTGATCGCTAACCTGCGCGCCATCTGCGATCTCGCCGACGAGTTTGATGCGCTGGTGATGGTGGATGACTCCCATGCGGTAGGCTTTGTCGGCGCGGCCGGCCGCGGCACGCATGAATATTGCGACGTTATGGGGCGCATCGACATTATTACCGGCACGCTGGGCAAAGCGCTGGGCGGCGCCTCCGGCGGCTATACCGCCGCTCGTGCAGAAGTAGTCGAATGGCTGCGACAGCGCTCGCGCCCCTACCTGTTCTCCAATTCGCTGGCGCCTGCGATCGTTGCCGCCTCAATTCGCGTGCTCGACCTGCTGAGCGAAGGCGATGGTCTGCGACAGCGCTTGTGGGACAACGCGCGCTTCTTCCGCGAGAAAATGACCGCAGCCGGTTTTACCCTGGCGGGCGCCGATCACGCCATTATTCCCGTGATGCTGGGCGAAGCCAGCGTGGCGCAGGAGTTCGCCCGCCTGCTTCAGCAGGAGGGGATTTACGTTACCGGCTTTTTCTTTCCTGTGGTGCCGCGCGGTCAGGCGCGCATCCGCACGCAGATTTCGGCAGCGCATACCCAGCAGCAGCTGGAGCGCGCAGTAGACGCCTTTACCCGTATTGGAAAACAGCTTGGCGTGATCGCCTGAGGAGCTCTGAATGAAAGCGTTAGCCAAACTTCATGCGCAGGAAGGTATCTGGATGGTTACCGATGCGCCGATACCGGAGCCGGGCCATAACGATTTGCTGATCAAGATCCGTAAAACCGCTATCTGCGGCACCGATATCCATATCTATAACTGGGATGACTGGTCGCGGAAAACGATCCCTGTGCCGATGATCGTCGGACATGAATATGTTGGCGAAGTGGTGGCGATCGGCCAGGAGGTACGCGGCTTCAGCATCGGCGATCGCGTCTCTGGCGAAGGGCATATTACCTGCGGACACTGCCGCAACTGTCGTGCCGGACGCACCCATTTATGTCGCAATACCATCGGCGTGGGCGTAAACCGTCAGGGCTGTTTTGCCGAGTATCTGGTGATCCCGGCTTTCAACGCCTTCCGCATCCCTGACAATATTTCCGACGAGCTCGCCGCGATTTTCGACCCCTTCGGCAATGCGGTGCACACCGCGCTGTCGTTCGATCTGGTCGGCGAAGATGTGCTTATTTCCGGTGCTGGCCCTATCGGCATTATGGCGGCGGCGGTCTGTAAACATGTCGGCGCGCGCAACGTAGTGATCACCGATATCAACGACTATCGCCTTGAACTGGCGCGCAAGATGGGCGTGACGCGCGCGGTTAACGTGGCGCGTGAGGATCTGCGCGGTGTCATGCGCGAGCTGGGGATGACGGAAGGTTTTGACGTCGGGCTGGAGATGTCCGGCGCGCCGCCTGCGTTCCGCACGCTGCTGGAGGTGATGAATCACGGCGGACGCATTGCGCTGCTTGGCATCCCACCGGGTGAAATGGCTATCGACTGGAATCAGGTAATATTCAAGGGGCTGTTTATTAAAGGGATTTATGGGCGTGAAATGTTCGAGACCTGGTACAAGATGGCAGCGCTTATACAGTCAGGGCTCGATCTTACGCCGGTGATCACCCACCGCTACTCTATCGACGACTTCCAGCAAGGCTTCGACGAGATGCGTTCCGGGCGTTCAGGCAAAGTGGTGCTGAGCTGGGATTAAAAAGCCGCGCAGGCGGCTTTATGGCTATTGCTGTTGCTTCTCCGCATCCGTCAGGTAGCGCACTTTCCGGGTGTAATCCTGTCCCTTAAAGGTCAGCGGCTGGCGGGGATCCTCCAGGTATTTCTGCCATTCAGAAAGAGGAAAGCCGCCGTGTGCGCCTACCACTTCAGGCGGTATAACCCCCGGCTTGCCGCCAATGCGTTTAGAGACCGGCCAGTTCGCCCATTCGCCCAGGTTAACGGTGCGGAGGTCGAGCAGATCCAGCAGGCACGCCAGCGGCAGCTGATCGGTTGGCGGCTGGCTGTCATTCATTAATTTCCATGTGTCATCAAATAATGTCAGCCAGAGCGGGCAGACGCGCTGCCAGGTCTGGCGCGTGGCCGCCAGATAAGCGCCGTTCACATGGTCTACCAGGTAAGGGCGAACGCTGAGCTGATAATAGGCGGGGATGGCTTCCTGCGCCGCGCCAGCCAGTTTGGCAATCATTTTTCCCTGACGGAAGCTGGAGTAAAAATGCCCGGGTTTCATGCTGATTTCAGGCATCTTGAGCAGGTTGAGATCGGAATCGATCATCAGGATCCCGTCACCCTGTGCGTGTAATGGTGCCTGTATTTTAATCAGCCGGCTGCGATAAATTTGCTTGTAGGGGTAGGACTCTTCGCGCTGCGGCACTTCCAGCGTCA
Organism: Pantoea sp. UBA5923; assembly: GCF_002431095.1. Taxonomy (NCBI): domain Bacteria; kingdom Pseudomonadati; phylum Pseudomonadota; class Gammaproteobacteria; order Enterobacterales; family Erwiniaceae; genus Pantoea; species Pantoea sp. UBA5923. The sequence continues at coordinate 64,729 of NZ_DJDN01000029.1, forward strand.
CAATGCGAGTTTTGCCCGGCAGCGTGCCAAATGCAGCGGCGGGCTGGTCGCTAACGATAACGATCTCCTGGGCCGCCGTTGCAAAACGTTCGGCAAACAGCGCGCTGAGCTTCGCCTCTTCAACGTAATCTTCCCCGGTACAAGGGATAACGATTGAGGTAACGGGGATCTCGCCCTGCACGTCAGATTGTGAGTAGGGCAAGTTATGGCGTGCGCGCACGTGACGAAAGCGCGGGTTAAGAAAATTAAGCATGCTTCTTCCTTGTGACGCTTTTCAGGATGGCTTCTACGCCTTTAACGTAGTTTTCGATAGCGTATTGGGCCCGAACGCGCGTCGATGCGGCATGGGTTAATCGTTGACGCAGGGCCTGATCCTGCCAGAGCGTGATGAGATGTTGTGTTAACTGTGCGACATCGCCATATTCAAACAGCAGGCCAGTGTCGTTATGGCTGATTAATTCTTCAGTGCCAACCACGCGGGAACCTGCCACGGCGGTGTTTACCAGCATCGCCTCCAGCACGACGCGCGGCAGGCCTTCGCTACGTGACGCCAGGATAAAGACGTCAAAAGCGGCGAGGTGATCCAGCGCGTTATTCTGAAAACCGGTAAAGATTACCCGATCGAGAATATTTTCTCTCTCGGCCTGCTGGCGCAGCGGGCCTGCTTCCGGCCCATCGCCAACCACAATCATTTTCCAGTTCGCATCGGGACAGGCCTGTTTGAAATGGCTTAACGCTTGCAGAACATGATGGTTCGATTTGCGCAGGATCAGCGAGCCAATAGTCCCGAAAATAAAGGCGTCTGCCGGCAGGTTTAAGCGCTGGCGCACCGTCGCGCGGTCGGGTAAAGGCTGGTGGGTATCAATCGCGTTGGAGACGGTAAAACAGCGTGAGGCATCAACTCCGCTGGCGCGTAATGTCTGGTTTACTCCATGCGAGACGGCAATCACCGCGTCGCACCCATCGTTAACCATTTTTACCAGACGGCTGTTCATCAGCGGTTCAATGCGGCAGTGCTGAACAACGGAAATATCAAGACCGCGTGCGGCAACGTAGCCTTCAACATTCGTGCTGGGCTGATTATTCATATAGAGCGTATCGTAGCGCCCCTGTTGCAAAAGCGCGCGCAGCTTGCTGGCGTTAGGCAGGACGCGCCAGCGCGCGTCAATAGCGTCAACCGCCTCTTTTTTCAGACGACGGCTGAAGAAAAGCAGGGCGCGTGCAGCTTCCTTAGCGAGTTTCGCCCAGGCAGGCTGCTTTCTCTGCGGAATAAAGATCACCGGTATATTGATGGCGTTCAGAACCGATTCGATGGTTTCGCCATTGCCGCGCGTGTAATTGTGATAAAAGCAGCAGGTGATATCAAAAGCGTCACGGTCGATGCGTTTAAGCAGCTCCAGCATGCTGTTGGTGCCGCCGCCCCATTCTCTGCCGTTATCCAGCAGCATAATTCTTTGTTTCGCCGTCCCCATCCTGACAGAAATCCTTATAACCGGTCTGCGTAGCTCGCTCGGATTATAGTGATTTCTGTTCAGAAAAGAATGTTAAGGCTGCGCGGCCGAAAGAAATCGCTTTTTAGAAAAGCTCTTTTAGCCTTTGTGCGATGACGCTCTGGCTAACGCTCTCCCACACTACGCCAAGCGCTTTCGTCGCCGGAACCGGCTGCGGCTGCACCTGACATACGCCAGGCGGCTGGAAGACCGGTTTCTGCGGACGCGGTCGCGGCTGCGGCTTAACCGGAGACGTCCCGCTGTGCAGCGGCTCATTCAGCAGCTGGCTCGGACGCACCAGCGTGATATCCGCAGGCAGCGTCGGCAGCATCTGCTGCAGCACGCGCACCGTATTAGGATGTGGATGGCCAATAGCGATAGCGTAGCCGTCGCGCTGCGCCAGCTTCACCGCTCGCGCAAACTGCTGACGAATCGCGTCAATATCCTGGCTGTCGTCCAGAAAAACGCGGCGCTTCAGCACCTTCACACGCGTGCCTTGCGCGGCGGGCACCGACTGGCTGTTGCCGATGGTCATGCTGTCGAGAAAGTAAAAATTGTACTGATTAAGTGCCTGCATCATCTTCACCATACCGGGCAGGCTGGATGTCATTTTACTGCCCATATGGTTATTCAGCCCAACGGCGTAAGGCACGTTATTGACTGCGTTGCGCAGGATGCGCGCGATCTCTTCGCTGCTCATCTCCGGCGTCAGCGTATCTTTTTCCAGCGGCTGCTTGCTGAGCGGCGCCATGGGAAGATGGATTAATACTTCATGACCGCCCTGATGCGCCTTAATCGCCATCGAACGCGCGCCGGGCGCGTCAGGCAGCACCGCGACGGAGATCGCGGCGGGCATCTGCAGCACTTTATTCTCTTCAGAAGGCCGATAGCCGAAATCGTCGATAACGATGGCGAGCTTACCCGCATGGGCGGCGCAGCTCAGTAGCAGTCCGCCGATAACGGCGGCGAGATGGGGACGTTGAAAAAACACTTACCTTCCTAACCACGGGAGTGGATTGACGGCCTGTCCCTGACGTCGGATTTCAAAATAGAGCGATGGCGTACCGCGTCCGCCGCTGGTGCCCACCAGGGCGATAGGCTGTCCGGCCTTCACCTGGGCACCCACGCTCACCAGCGCACTCTGGTTATAGCCGTAGAGGCTCATATCGCCTTTGCCGTGTTCCAGCACGACCACCAGTCCGTAACCCTGCAACCAGTCAGCCATCAGCACGCGGCCGTCGGCTATCGCTTTAACTTCGGAACCTTCCGGCGCATCGATTACCAGCCCCTTCCAGCGCAGCTCGCCCTGCAGCTGCTCGCCGAAGCGGTGTTCAATACGTCCGCGCACCGGCCACATCGCCTGTCCGCCTGCGCGGCCAAGGCCCCCGGTACGCGCCACCAGTTCGCGCTCGCTCTGCGTCGGCTGGTAGGTAGAACCTTTGGCTTTCGCCTGCGCCTGACGCTGACGCACTTTTTCCGCCTCGCGCGCTTCTCGTGCAGCGCGCTCGCGCGCCTCGCGTTCGGCCCGGGCAATTTTGTCCTGCAGACGGCTTTCGTTCTGCCGCATCTCTACCAGATCGGCCTGATCTTTCTCTAGCGCGTTTTCCAGCGCGCTCAGCGTCTTCTTACGCGCCGCGCTCGCCTGCTGCAGCTTCTCCTGCTGGCCTTGCTGCTGGGCCAGCAGCGTTTTTTGCTGCTGCTGTTTCTGCTCCAGCGACGTCTTTTGCTCGCCCAGCGTCTGGCGGGTTTTTTGCAGCGCGTCGATGCTCTGCTGACGCGCGTCGTTGAGATAGCCAAAATAGGCGAGAATACGTTCGCTGCGCTGGCTCTCTTCGCCGCCAAGCAGTAGCTGTACGCCGTTATGCTTGCCCTGACGGAACGCCGCATCGAGCTGCTGAGCCAGCAGACTTTCCTGATGCGACTGCTGTTTTTCCAGCCGCGCTATCGAAGCGGTAAGCTGGCTGATTTCGCTGTTAAGGGCGTTCAGGCTGTTGCGGGTTTCACGCAGCTGGCGGCTCGCCTGCGCAATCACTTTTTCCTCGCTTTGCAGCTGATCGAGCAGCTTGCTGCGCGCGATTTTTTGCGCCTTAACGCTTTTCTCTTTTTCGGCGATATTTTGCTGGATGGATTTTAGCTGCGATTTGCTGTCGTCGGCGCTATGCGCAGCCACAGGCAATAACAGTACGCCCGCGCAAAGCAGGCTGAAGGAGAGAGTGGACAGGTGTGCAGGCAACGGGCGTTTCTTTCCGCTGTGACGAGTCCTTGTGGCTAAAACAGTCGCTTTTCCCTTCATAGGCCAGTGATTATTCCACGATGAACAGCCGCTTACCAGCGCAACGCCACTGGATTTCCTTTTCCAAAGATGTCGGTATTTCTCCCGATCTCGCATAAGGGTTACGTCATTTTTGCTATACGGCAATTTTTTTTAGAAAATGACGCACAAATCGTAACTCTGGCTGCTTAGCGTCTGTACATGAGAAGTGGCGCAGGTATACTCAGAACCCTTGTTTTTAGCTTAATTAGCCCGGTCTGGAGTCTTTACCCCTCATGCAAGAAATTATGCAGTTTGCAAGCAATCACACCATCCTTAGTCTGGCATGGGTCGTTTTACTGGTTCTGGTGATTGTGACCACCTTTAAAGGTATGTTTTCAAAGGTGAAAGTTATCAGCCGCGGTGAAGCAACCCGCCTGATTAACAAAGAAGAGGCGGTAGTAGTAGACGTGCGGTCGCGTGACGATTACCGCAAAGGACATATTTCTGGCGCGCTGAACGTGGCGGCGGCAGATATCAAAAAAGGCAGCTTTGGCGAGCTGGAAAAGCATAAAGCCCAGCCCATAATTGTGGTGTGCGCGACCGGTCAGAGCGCAAGCGAACCGGCTGAAAAACTGAGCGCTGCCGGCTTTAGCCAGGTGACCGTACTGAAAGACGGCATCAGCGGCTGGAGCGGAGACAACCTTCCGCTGGTACGCGGAAAATAACATCTACTGAGGTACGCAACATGGCGAATGTCGAGATTTACACCAAAGCGACCTGTCCTTTCTGCCACCGGGCGAAGGCGCTGTTGAGTCAAAAAGGTGTGTCGTTTCAGGAGATCCCTATCGACGGGAACGCCGCGAAACGCGAAGAGATGATCAAACGCAGCGGCCGCACTACAGTGCCTCAGATTTTCATTGATGCGCAGCACATTGGCGGCTGCGACGACCTTTACGCGCTGGACAGTCGTGAAGGATTAGATCCGCTACTGCAGGCGTAAGCGGCGCAGGATTTTTCAACTCACAGGACTTAGTCAGATGTCAGAACAAAACACCAACGAAATGCAATTCCAGATTCAACGCGTTTACACCAAAGACGTTTCCTTCGAAGCGCCGAACGCGCCGCAGGTTTTCCAGAAAGAGTGGGAACCGGAAGTGAAGCTGGATCTGGATACTGCGTCATCACAGCTGGCTGACGAAGTTTATGAAGTGGTGCTGCGCGTGACCGTTACCGCCAGCGTTGGCGAAGAAACCGCATTCCTGTGTGAAGTTCAGCAGGCGGGCATTTTCACCATCAGCGGCATCGAAGGCACGCAGATGGCACACTGCCTGGGCGCTTATTGCCCGAACATCCTGTTCCCGTACGCGCGCGAATGCATCACCAGCCTGGTCTCTCGCGGCACCTTCCCGCAGCTTAACCTGGCGCCGGTCAACTTTGATGCGCTGTTCATGAACTATCTGCAGCAGCAGCAAGGCGAAGGTGCCGAACCACATCAGGATGCCTGATGACTACACACGCTTCGATTAGCGTCATCGGTGCCGGCTCGTACGGCACCGCTCTGGCCATTACCTTAGCCCGCAACGGCAATCCTGTGCTGCTGTGGGGACACAATCCCGCGCATCTGGCGCAGCTGCAGGCCGAGCGCTGCAACAGCGCTTTTCTTCCCGACGTGCCTTTTCCCGATAATCTTGAGCTTGAGCCTGATTTAGCCAGCGCCATTGCGGCCAGCCGCGATCTGCTGGTCGTCGTGCCAAGCCATGTATTTGGTGAGGTGCTGAGGCAGATTAAACCACATCTGCGCCCCGAATCGCGCATCGTCTGGGCGACCAAAGGGCTGGAAAGAGAGACCGGAAGACTGCTGCAGGATGTGGCGCGTGAGATCCTGGGCGATGATACGCCGCTTGCGGTGATCTCTGGGCCGACCTTCGCCAAAGAGCTGGCTGCAGGCCTGCCGACCGCGATTGCGCTGGCGGCGACCGATGCCACCTTTGCCGAGGATCTGCAGCAAAAGCTGCACTGCGGCAAGAGCTTCCGCGTCTATAACAATCCTGATTTTATCGGCGTACAGCTTGGCGGCGCGGTGAAAAACGTTATCGCCATCGGCGCAGGCATCTCTGACGGCATCGGTTTCGGTGCGAATGCGCGTACCGCCCTGATCACGCGCGGCCTGGCAGAAATGAGCCGACTCGGCGCCGCGCTGGGTGCCGATCCCACCACCTTTATGGGCATGGCTGGCTTAGGCGATCTGGTGCTGACCTGTACCGATAATCAGTCGCGTAACCGTCGTTTCGGCCTGATGTTGGGACAGGGCGAAGAGGTCGAGAACGCGCAGCGCATTATCGGACAAGTTGTAGAAGGTTTCAAAAATACCAAAGAAGTCAGAGCTTTGGCAGCGCGTGTCGGCGTTGAAATGCCGATTACCGAGCAAATCTACCAGGTGCTCTATTGCGGAAAACCGGCGCGAGAGGCAGCATTAAGCCTGTTAGGCCGTACAAGGAAGGACGAAAACAGTACAAGCTGATGCAGGATGCGCAGCATTGTTACCTGTAGCGCCATCCAGGCGCTTTTTTTATCGGGAGAAAACCGCAATGTCGTCTGATGAATTAGAACTGGTCTGGAACAACATCAAAGCGGAAGCGCGCGCGCTGGCCGATTGCGAGCCGATGCTGGCCAGCTTTTTTCATGCGACTTTGTTGAAGCACGAGAACCTCGGCAGCGCTCTGAGCTATATGCTAGCGAACAAGCTCTCCAATCCCATTATGCCCGCTATCGCCATTCGCGAAATCGTTGAGGAGGCCTATCGTCAGGATCCCTCAATGATCGCCTCGGCCGCGCACGATATCCAGGCGGTACGCCAGCGCGACCCGGCGGTAGATAAATACTCTACGCCGCTGCTCTATCTCAAAGGCTTCCATGCGCTGCAGGCGTATCGTATCGGCCACTGGCTCTGGAACGAAGGGCGTCGCGCGTTAGCGGTCTACCTGCAAAACCAAATCTCCGTCTCCTTTGCCGTGGATATCCATCCGGCGGCGCACATTGGTCATGGCATTATGCTTGACCATGCGACCGGCATCGTTATCGGCGAAACGGCGGTGGTGGAGAACGACGTTTCTATTCTTCAGTCGGTCACGCTTGGCGGTACCGGTAAAACCAGCGGCGATCGCCACCCGAAAATCCGCGAAGGCGTGATGATTGGCGCAGGCGCGAAAATCCTCGGCAATATCGAAGTAGGGCGCGGCGCAAAAATCGGCGCGGGCTCAGTGGTATTGCAGCCGGTGCCTCCGCATACTACCGCGGCAGGCGTACCGGCGCGCATCGTCGGCAAACCGGCGAGCGATAAACCTTCGATGGATATGGATCAACACTTCAACGGCACCGTACCGGGCTTTGAGTTTGGAGACGGGATCTAACTGAGCCGCGCGCCTGCGTAATCAAGCTGGCGCCAGGCTTCATACACCACGACCGATACCGCGTTCGACAGATTCATGCTGCGACTCTCTGCGCGCATAGGGATGCGGATTTTATGCTCTGCCGGCAGCGCGTTAAGGATTTCGGCTGGCAAGCCGCGACTTTCCGGACCAAACAGCAGATAATCACCCGCCTGGTAGCTGACCGCGCTGTGCGCTGGCGTACCCTTGGTGGTCAGCGCAAACAGCCGCTCCGGCTGCTCTACGCGCAGAAAAGCGTCGTAGCTCTCATGCTTCTTAATCGCGGTAAATTCGTGATAGTCGAGACCGGCGCGGCGCAGCCGTTTGTCATCCCAGGCGAAACCGAGCGGCTCAATCAGATGCAGGTGAAAGCCGGTATTCGCGCAGAGGCGGATAATATTGCCGGTATTAGGTGGGATTTCTGGTTCAAATAAGACGATGTTAAGCATAAGGCCCCCGATAACGAGGGCCGAAGCATAGCAAATTATTGTCGGCTGGAGGAGTAGAGCGGCAGCCAGAGCGTCAGGCGCAGGCCGCCAAGCGGGCTGTCGTCAGCTTTTACCCAGCCGCGATGCTGTTGAATCGCAGTCTCGACAATCGCCAGGCCCAGCCCCGTTCCGCCGGACTCGCGGTCGCGCGCCTCATCGGTACGGTAGAAGGGACGGAATATCTGTTCGCGATCCTCAGGGCTGACGCCCGGACCGTCATCGTCAACGTGTACCGTCAGGCCGCTGATATCCACCGAGAAGCTGACGCTGATATGCGAGTGCGAGTAGCGCAGCGCGTTTCGCACGATGTTTTCCAGCGCGCTCTCCAGCGCATGCGGGTTGCCGTAAAGCGGCCAGGGGCCTGGCGGATAGGGCACGTCGAGCTGTTTACCCATCTGCTCGGCTTCGAATTTCGCGTCTTCCAGCACGTCGTTCCAGAGCTGATTCGCCTTTATCGCCTCGCTGACCAGCGCGTTCTTGTGCTGGGTACGCGACAGCACCAGCAGATCGTTAATCATGCCGTCCAGACGCTGCGCTTCTACCTCGATTCGCTCCAGTTCTTTGCCTTCGCCGTGACGGCGGCGCAGCAGCGCTGTGGCGAGCTGCAGACGCGTCAGCGGCGTGCGCAGTTCATGGCTGATATCTGACAGCAGACGCTGTTGCGACGTCATCATTCTTTCGAGCGCGCTCACCATCTGGTTAAAGCTGGAGCCGGCGGCAAGGAATTCCTGCGGGCCAGATTCCAGTTCCGGATGCTGGCGCAAATTGCCGCTGGCGACTTCATCCGCCGCATATTTAAGCTTGCGCGCCGGACGCGCCAGGCTCCACGCCAGCCACAGCAGCAGCGGTGAGCTGATCAGCATGGTGACAATCAGCAGCAGCAATGGGCGGTCAAACAGCAGATTAATAAAATCGAGCTGCGAGCTGGTCGCCGGTCGAATCAGGTAAAGCTGATAGTTATCTTCGCCGTCGCGTACGGCAAAGGGGCCGACCATTTCAATACGGCCATATTTCTTTTTCTGAGGATGATCGGCGTTATCGGACTGCCCGATAAAGTTACGAATTACCTGCATTTCATTATGCTGCGCGCCAATCACACGGCCTTCGCTGGTAACCAGCAGCAAACGCTGTCCCGGTGGCGCCCATTTGTCGATGGCGCGCGAGAGTCGCCGCCACCACATCAAATCGTTGGGCGGATCCTGCGCCAGCTCCACTTCCACATGCTGTTCAATCATTGTGCCCTGTCGCTGCTCACTATCGAGCAGCGACGCCATCTGACGGGAGTCCAGCTTGGGCACCATCAACACCAGCATCAACACCAGCGCCAGAGTTAACCAGAAAATGGCGAAGATGCGGGTGGTAAGGCTGCCAATCATGAAGCTGAAACCATCAGATAGCCGCGGCCGCGCAGGGTTTTAAACCATGGGTGGCCGTCACGGCGCTCGGGCAGTTTACGGCGCAGGTTGGAGATATGCATATCGATGGCGCGATCGAACGGCGTCAGACGCTTGCCAAGCACTTCCTGGCTCAGGTGTTCGCGTGAGACGACCTGGCCAAGATGCTGCGCCAGCAGATAGAGCAGGGTGAACTCCGTACCGGTGAGATCCAGCGTCTGGCTGTCGAAGCTGGCTTCCTGACGGCCCGGATTAAGGCGCAGGCAGTCCACTTCCAGCGTCGGCGAGCTGCTGTCGTGCTGCTGTTGCTGTTCGCTCCAGTTAGAGCGGCGCAAGATGGCGCGGATACGCGCTACCAGCTCGCGATCGTTAAAGGGCTTAGGAAGATAGTCATCCGCACCCAGTTCAAGTCCCAGCACGCGATCCAGCTCGCTACCGCGCGCGGTTAACATAATGACGGGCGTCTGATGTTGCTGGCGTAGCTCTTTCAGCGTGTCGATGCCGTTCTTTTTCGGCATCATCACATCGAGCAAAAGCAGATCGATGGAGTTGTCCAGCAGGCTCAACGCCTGTTCGCCGTCGCTGGCAACTACCACTTCAAACCCTTCCATTTCTAACAGTTCTTTAAGCAGCGAAGTCAATTCGCGATCATCGTCAACCAACAGGATTTTATTCATTTTTTATTGCCCTCCGCAGGCAAAATACCGTGTTCCTGACTCGTCAATCCAACGCTTTACGTAGTTTTACACCCCCTGACGGATGTTTGCAGCTGTCGCCGTACACTGGTTCTCGTTGAATCGTAAAACGGAACGAACTGGAGTAAACGATGCGCACAGTAACCGCCGTCGTCATTGCCTCAGCGATGGTTCTCAATCACGCCAGCGCAGGAGCAGCAGACACGACGACGATTGACGAAATGCATCACGGCGGATTGACGACAGGCAGTATGACGCAAAATCCGCAAAGCCACATGTTCGACGGCATTGATCTGACAGAAGAACAACGTCAGCAGATGCGAGACCTGATGCAGCAGGCGCGATATGAACGTTCCCCTGTCAGCATCGGCGATATCGAAAACATGCATGGGCTGATTACGGCAGACAATTTTAACGAAGCGGCTATCCGCGCTCAGGCTGAGAAAATCGCTCAGGCGCAGGTCGAACAGCATGTCGAGATGGCGCGCATTCGTAACCAGATGTACCACTTGCTAACGCCGGCGCAGCAGGCCGTATTGCAGAAGAATTACGAGCGGCGCCTCGCCGAGTTACGCAAGCTCTCAAATTTGCAGTCAGCGTCATCGCTGCAAGCAGTGAGTAGTACCAGCAGTAACCAGTAACATAGTATCCCTGTTTTCCTTGCCATAGACACCATCCCTGTCTTCCCCGCCATGATGGCGGGGTTTTTTTGCCTTTTTTGCGCGTTTCTGGCCGCTGTGTCAACCTGCGTTGAATGTCGCCATAAAGCTATTAACACTCCATTTAAGAAAGGGACTAACCCCTTAAATATTCAACTAATTGTCGGAAATATATTTTCCCGCGTCTCGTTTGTTTTTTTTTGAGTGGCTAAGTAATGTCGGGTAAATACAGAAATAAGCGAGGCGAAGAAAATAAATAAAGCGATACGGTGAATTATTTAAATATATGATAATAAGCAAATAAGTTTTACTTATATATTAAATAAGGTTTAAAATCATAAGTTTATTCATTTTTGCCGTTTCTTGAATTATCTCAGGTTACCTCTACACTTAATCCTGTCGCAGCAAGGAAAGCGCACATCCCGGGAATTTAAATGGAGTGCATTAACCACATTACGTAAATCAATCTGAATATATTAACGGAGTAAGTTATGGCAGAACATCGTGGTGGTTCAGGCAATTTCGCAGATAACCCGCAGAAAGCCTCTGAAGCTGGTAAAAAAGGCGGACAAAACAGCGGCGGTAACTTCAAAAATGACCGTGAAAAAGCCTCTGAAGCGGGCAAAAAAGGCGGTCAGAACAGCCACGGCGGCGGCCGCAGCTCTTCCTGATTTTTAACGAGCTCAGCTGTACTCGTGCATTTTCCGAGCGGGAAATGATGCCCCGTCCTCCCTGAGGACGGGGTTTGTTTTTTTATAGTGCTTTGACAGCTTTCCTCTTCCTGGTGACAGAGGATTTATGCGCAGCGACAGTCTGGATGTTAAACTTTAGCCATTCCTTTATTTCGGGTGCATGCCTGTAATGGCTCAGGGAGCAAACTATGCAACCCACCTATGCCCGTCTGGTAAAGCGCGCAGCGCTGGCGGCGACTACTCTGGCGAGCTGCCTGCTTATCGTAAAAATTTTTGCCTGGTGGTATACCGGCTCCGTCAGCCTGCTGGCTGGCCTGGTGGATTCGCTGGTGGATATCGCCGCCTCGCTGACAAACCTTCTGGTAGTGCGCTATGCGCTGCAGCCTGCTGACGCCGACCATACCTTTGGTCATGGCAAAGCGGAGTCGCTGGCGGCGCTGGCGCAGAGCATGTTTATCTCCGGCTCGGCTCTGTTCCTGTTTTTAACCGGTCTTCAGCATCTGGCTTCGCCAGGTACGCTGCGCGCGCCGCTGGTTGGGGTGGTCGTCACCGTTGTGGCGCTCTGTTCGACCCTGCTGCTGGTGGCGTTTCAACGCTGGGTCGTCCGCCACACGCACAGTCAGGCGATCCGCGCCGATATGCTGCATTACCAGTCCGACGTCATCATGAACGGCGCTATCCTCATCGCTCTTGCCCTGAGCAGCTATGGCTTTACGCGCGCGGATGCGCTGTTCGCGTTGGGCATCGGCGTTTTTATCTTGTACAGCGCGCTGCGTATGGGTTACGACGCCGTACAGGCGCTGCTGGATCGCGCGCTTCCTGAAGAAGAGCACAATATTATTCTGAATCTCGCACTGAACTGGCCCGGCGTAGAGGGGGTGCACGATGTGCGTACGCGCCAGTCAGGACCGACTAAATTTATACAGCTGCATCTGGAGCTGGATGACAATTTACCGCTGGTTCAGGCGCATCGCGTAGCGGATCAGGTTGAAAAGGCGCTGCGTAAGCGATTCCCCGGCTCGGACGTGATTATTCACCAGGATCCCTGCTCGGTAGTGGCAATCGAACAGCAAGATTCACCGGGCTTTTAACCTGATTGAATCAGTTTTATCTATTTAAAATGACGAAGCGCTAACATATATGCAAAAAATTTAGTGAAAACTTGTCTGACCTGAATCAATTCAGCAGCAAGCCTTTGATATACTATCTGCCATCACGGGTCGCGCATAACGATATGCCGCTTAGCGGCGCACGACAGGCAGGATTAACTTTTCGTTTTAACAATCCAGAGGTTGTCATGATCAAAAAAATTGGTGTATTGACCAGCGGCGGCGACGCCCCCGGCATGAACGCAGCCATTCGCGGCGTTGTGCGATCAGCGCTGAGCGAAGGACTGGAAGTTTTTGGTATCTATGACGGCTATCTGGGACTGTATGAAGACCGTATGATTAATCTCGACCGCTATAGCGTGTCTGACATGATTAACCGCGGCGGCACCTTTCTGGGATCGGCGCGCTTTCCGGAATTCCGTAACGACGAAGTCCGCCAGGTCGCGATTGAGAATATGAAAAAGCGCGGCATCGATGCGCTGGTCGTCATCGGCGGCGACGGCTCCTATATGGGCGCGAAGCGCCTGACTGAAATGGGCTTCCCCTGTATCGGCCTGCCTGGCACCATTGATAACGATGTAGCGGGTACTGACTACACCATCGGCTACTTCACCGCGCTGGAGACCGTGGTCGAAGCGATCGACCGTCTGCGCGATACCTCTTCTTCGCATCAGCGTATCTCTATTGTCGAAGTGATGGGACGCTACTGCGGCGACCTGACGCTGGCGGCGGCAATTGCGGGCGGCTGCGAATTTATCGTGCTGCCGGAAATTCCGTACACCCGCGAAGAGCTGGTAATGGAAATTAAAGCGGGCATCGCGAAAGGCAAAAAACACGCGATCGTGGCGATCACAGAGCATATCTGCGATATCGACGATCTGGCGAAGTACATCGAAGCGGAAACCAAACGCGAAACGCGCGCTACTGTGCTCGGCCATATTCAGCGCGGCGGCGCGCCTTGCGCTTACGACCGTATCCTGGCATCGCGTATGGGCGCCTATGCAATTGAACTGCTGCTGCAGGGCTACGGCGGTCGCTGCGTCGGTATCCAGAACGAGAAGATGGTGCATCACGACATTATCGACGCTATCGAAAATATGAAGCGTCCGTTTAAGCGCGACTGGCTGGAAACGGCGAAGAAGCTCTACTGATTTACAGCCAATTTCAGGCGTGCTCTACAGGCACGCCTTTATTTTAGCTGTCTATATTCCAGCCGGTTATAACTGCTTATTTTTAATTCTTTTAGCTCTAAAATGGTTTATGTCACGCTACCGGCCAGATGACATCGGGAGCGTGCATAATGAAAAAGTGGAGTATCGGAATTACCCTTCTGCTGGCCTCAGCCAGCGTTCTGGCAAAGGATTACCAGCTGCTAAACGTCTCTTACGATCCGACGCGCGAGTTGTACGAGCAGTACAATAAGGCCTTCGCCGCACACTATAAGCAAGAAACCGGCGATAACGTCGTGATCCGCCAGTCCCACGGCGGCTCAGGCAAACAGGCGACTTCCGTAATTAACGGCATTCGCGCCGATGTCGTTACGCTGGCGCTGCAGTCCGACGTCGATGCCATCGCCGAACGCGGCCGTATCGATAAGAACTGGATCAAACGTCTGCCGGACAACTCCGCACCTTACACCTCCACCATTGTCTTCCTGGTGCGTAAAGGCAATCCGAAAGGCATTCACGACTGGCCAGATTTGATCAAGCCAGGCGTTTCAGTCATCACGCCGAACCCGAAAACCTCAGGCGGCGCGCGCTGGAACTATCTGGCCGCATGGGGCTGGGCGCTGGATCAAAACAACGGCGATCAGGCGAAAGCGCTGGCTTACGTAAAAGCGCTGTTTAAAAACGTCGAGGTTCAGGACTCTGGCGCGCGCGGCGCGACTAACACCTTCGTAGAGCGCGGCATTGGCGACGTGCTGATCGCCTGGGAAAACGAAGCTTACCTGGCGGTTGATAAGCTGGGTAAAGACAAATTTGAAATCGTCACGCCGAGCGAATCTATTCTGGCCGAGCCGACCGTTTCCGTAGTCGATAAGGTGGTAGACGGGCAGGGCACGCGCAAAGTTGCAGAGGCCTACCTGAAGTACCTCTACTCGCCGGAAGGCCAGACCATTGCGGCGCAGAACTTCTATCGCCCGCGTGATGCGGAAGTAGCGAAGAAATTCGCCAGTACCTTCGCGCCGGTGAAGCTGTTCACCATCGACAATAAGTTCGGCGGCTGGACGCAGGCGCAGAAAACGCACTTCGCCGATGGCGGCACCTACGATCAGGTGATGAAGCCTTAACCGTAAAAATGCAGTAAGGGGGGCCAGCCAGCAAGCTGGCCCTTTTTATTTGTGCGTGACATTCGGCGGCGGCCAGGCGAGGATTCGGGCAAAAGCTGAAAGAGGAACATTGCTATGCGGGAACGTCGCCGTGCGCTGGGCCTGATTGCACTGCTGCTGTTGCTCCTTATAAGCGGCTTAGCGATCGCCGCTCTCCACCTGCATAAAAACAGCGATGCGCTGTGGCAGATCGTCAGCGAAAAATGCGAGCCGAATCAGCGCGCAACGGGCAGCCCCGCGCCCTGCCAGCGCGTCGCGCTCGATCAGGGCTATGCGCTGCTAAAAGATCTGAACGGGCCGCTGCAGTATCTGCTGATCCCGCTGGCGAAAATCACCGGCATGGAAAGTCCGGCGCTGCTGGATCCCGCCACGCCCAACTTTTTCGCTTTCGCCTGGCAGTCGCGCGCACAGCTGGCGGCGCGGCGTGGCGCGCCCATCGCAGACAGCGCGCTGTCGCTGGCAATTAACGCTCAGTATGGCCGCACCCAGAATCAGCTGCATATCCATATTTCCTGCCTGCGTCCCGACGTGCGCCGCACGCTGGACAGCCTTGCGCCTGCGCTATCCAGCCGCTGGCAAACGGAAAGGCTGCGTCAGCACGATTACCTGATACGTACGCTAACGCTGCCGGAGCTGACGCAGCAGAGCCTTTTTATCCGCGTGGCAAATGAAATTCCTGATGCGCGCAGCGAGATGGGCAAATATGGCCTGGCGCTGGCGGCACTGCCGGACGGGCGTCTGGCGCTGATGGCGCTTGAGCGCAACTGGCTGTTGCTAAACCGGGGATCGGCGGAGGAGTTGCAGGACCACAGCTGCGAGATTTTACGGCAATAAAAAAGGCGGCCTGCAGGCCGCCTTTATTACTAGCTGACATTACGCTTTTTTCGCTTCTGCCGCTGCTTTAACGATAACGGCGAAGGCATCAGCCTTCAGCGAGGCGCCGCCTACCAGCGCGCCGTCGATATCCGGCTGGGTAAAGAGTTCAGCCGCGTTCTTGTCGTTAACAGAACCGCCGTACTGAATGATCACCTGCTCGGCGACCGCAGCGTCTTTCTTCGCGATGTGCTGGCGAATAAATTTGTGTACCGCCTGCGCCTGCGCCGGGGTAGCTGATTTGCCTGTGCCGATAGCCCAGACCGGCTCATAGGCGATAACAACGCCGTTAAAGGCTTCTGCGCCCTGGGTTTCCAGCACCGCGTCGATCTGACGCGCGCACACTTCTTCAGTCTGGCCCGCTTCGTTTTCCGCTTCGGTTTCACCAATGCACAGCACCGGTACCAGGCCAGCCGCTTTCAGCACGGCGAATTTCTTCGCGATGAACTCGTCGCTCTCTTTGTGGTAAGTACGACGCTCAGAGTGACCGATAATGATATATTTCGCGCCGATATCTTTCAGCATTTCCGCGGAGGTTTCGCCGGTAAAAGCGCCGGACAGGTTTACGTCGACGTTCTGCGCGCCAAGGGCAATATGGCTGCCGGAGATGGCATGTTTCGCCTGGTCGAGATAGATAGCCGGCGGTGCGATCGCGACGCCGCAGCCGTCAACGCCGGAAAGCGCTTTGCGCAGGCCTTCGATCAGCTCGCCCGTCATCTGCTTGCTGCCATTCAGTTTCCAGTTACCCATAACCAATGGATGTCGCATTCTATCCTCCGCGTTACGCGATTCATTAAATTGCACTGCCGTCAGGCAGCGTAGACTGCCAGACAGTATAGAGATCTCTCAGGTCAATGGCTTTGCTTTTCGTCATTTTTGCCGCCCTGATCGACAGGCGGCAGCGTGAGTTTTATCGGCTCAATGGCGAAGGTCAGCCCCTTGTCGCCGTTATCCGCTACGACGAAACGCAGCGCGCCTTCGGTGCGGGAAAAATAGCGCGCGCCTTTGCCCTCGCTCAGTAGCGCGTTCAGCTTTTGTCGCGCCTCCTCCGGCGAGAGACCGGAAACAAAAAAGCGCAGCAACGCGGTCATATAAGCCATCGCTTTCTCCTGTGAGGCTTTCTGATCCGGTCCCGGCACTGGCAGCCAGGTCAGCTGGAGCGTTTTCACTTTCCCGGTACCCTGTTCCAGTGCGGTGGAGGCGTAAAGCGTTTCGCTGATTTTACTCGCCGCGCGCGTCAGGTGGCTGCTGTCGTTTTTGTTGTCGATGGCGCGATACTCCATCAGCGGCAGGTCAGCGTTGGCGGCGTTATACCTTTCGCGGAACTGGCCGATGGTCATATCAAAGGTAGGCGCGCCCGCCAGCAAATAGGGCGCGGCAGGCACGGACTCGCTACGCTCGCGCAGCGGGAGATCGGCAGCGAATGCCGAAGCCGTAAGCGCAAGACTCAGCAACAATGCGCCAGGCAAATTCTTCATTTCGTAGGCTCTACCAGTAAACTTAGTGCCAAATTAGAACGGTTTTTATCTGCGAAAGTCAAAAGCACAACGGGCAAAATTTGCCCTTAGATAAGATTTACCGCATCGCAGCACCGCTTACCAGTAGTGCTCACTGGTGATATGTCCCGGTTTACGCTTGAGATGCTTGCGCATGTCACGCGTCTCTTTCAGCAGCTGCTGGGTATCGCGCACCATCTGCGGGTTGCCGCACAGCATAATATGACCCGATTCCGGCTCTATCGGCAGGCCTACCGCGCGCTCCAGTTCGCCGCTCTCTATCAGCGCCGGCACGCGGCCGGTCAGCGAGCCGGTGGCGTTTTCACGGCTCACTACCGTCTGAATACGCAGCTTGCCGTTATAGATCTGCTGCAGCGACTGCATCAGCGGCAGGTAGCTGAGATCCGCGGCATAGCGCACCGCGTGCACCAGCACGATATGGTCGAAGCGATCCAGGCCTTCGCCCTGTTGCAGAATAGAGAGATAGGGGCCAATCGCCGTACCGGTAGCCAGCATCCATAAGGTTTTACACGGCGGGATCTCATCCAGTACAAAAAAGCCGGCGGCCTCCTTTGTCACCATTACAGTGTCGCCTGGCTTAAGCGCCTGCAGACGCGGGCTCAGCTTGCCCTCCGGCACAGTGACCAGATAGAACTCCAGCAGCGGATCGCTGGGCGCGTTAACGTAAGAGTAAGCGCGCTGCACGCGTTCGCCGTCTATCTCCAGCGCCAGCTTAGCGAACTGTCCGGCGGTGAAAGTATCGATCGGTGCGTGCACCCGCAGACTGAACAGCGCATCTGTCCAGTTTTTCACTTCCTTTACTTGCGCATTGACCCATTCGGCCATCATTACTCTCCTGGTCGTTGATTTTTCAGGCACAGAGATATCATCGCGGCTGCTCGATGGATTTTCCACCCGCGCGCCGGTTTTTAGGCTCTAATCGACAAATGCACCGCACGCCTCAACACGCCGTTGCCCTGGATTGACAGGGTGGTACGAAAACTTGACGCGCCTTCTTCTGCAGCTTTACGCCCGCCTCTCGATTTGTCACGTAATCCTGATATTTTGCCCGTCATTATCTCAATGCAGCGCGTTTTGCTGCTGAATTAACCTTATTTCCTAGACCGAGATGTCGATGAAGAAGATGGAAAATCGGCCGCTGCTGCTGATGTTGATTTTAATGCTGGCGGTTGGGCAGATGGCGCAAACTATCTATGTACCGGCGATGGCTGACATGGCGGACGCGCTTAACGTGCACAACGGCACAATGCAGCGCGTGATGGCGGCCTATCTGATGACCTATGGCGGATCGCAGCTGATCTATGGCCCGCTCTCTGACAGCATTGGACGCCGTCCGGTGATCCTCGCTGGCATGACGATCTTTATGATCGGCGCCGTGACCTCTATGCTGGCGCCGTCGCTGAACGTGCTGGTGCTGGGCAGCGCCATCCAGGGACTGGGCACCGGCGTGGCGGGCGTGATGGCGCGCACCATGCCGCGCGATCTCTATGCGGGCGTTGCGCTGCGTCAGGCTAACAGCCTGCTCAATATGGGGCTGCTGGTCAGCCCGCTGCTCGCGCCGGTCATCGGCGCGCTGCTGACGAAGCTGTTCGGCTGGCACGCCTGTTTCGCCTTTTTACTGCTGCTCTGCGTCACGGTAACGGGCGCGATGGCGCGCTGGCTGCCGGAAACGCGGCCGCAAGGCGGCGACGTAACGCCCTTTTTCCGCCGCTACCAGCGTCTTCTGAGCGACGCCAGCTTCGTGCGCTTTATTCTGCTGCTTATCGGCGCGCTGGCGGGGATTGCGGTATTTGAAGCGAGCTGCGGCGTGCTGCTGGGCGGGGTGCTCGGACTGGATGCGTTCACCGTCAGTATTCTGTTTATTCTGCCTATTCCCGCCGCCTTTTTCGGCGCGTGGTTTGCCGGACGCGAGGCGCGCTCATGGCACAGCCTGATGTGGACCGGCGTCAACAGCTGTCTGCTGGCCGGGGCGCTGATGTGGATCCCGGCATGGTTCGGCGTAATGAATATCTGGACGCTGCTGGTGCCCGCTGCGCTCTTCTTTTTCGGCGCGGGCATGCTGTTTCCGCTGGCGACCTCAGGCGCGATGGAGCCCTACGCGTGGCTGGCGGGTAGTGCAGGCGCGCTGATTGGCGGTTTGCAGAATCTGGGCTCAGGCGTGGTGGCGTGGGCGTCCGCACTGCTGCCGCAGCGCGACCAGTTCAGCCTGGGCATGTTAATGTTCGCCACCGCGCTGGTGATGCTGCTCTGCTGGCTGCCGCTGTCGCGGCAGCCGGAGAGCCAAAGCGGTACGGTTACAGGATAAAAGGGTGCAGCGCCGCGTCTTTGCGAGCCAGGTAGTGGATCGACTGAATGCGGCGAATAGTGCGCGATTTACCACGGATAAGCAGCGTTTCGCTGGTGGCGATATTGCCCTGACGCGTAATGCCTTTCAGCAGGTCGCCGCTGGTAATGCCGGTGGCTGCGAAGATAACGTTATCGTTGCGCGCCATACGCGCCAGCGGTAACACTTCGCCCGCCTTAATTCCCATCTCGTCGCAGCGCGCCAGCTCCTGCTCGCCGATGCGGCGATTCTCTTCGCTCTCGCCTTTGACCTGATGACGCGGCAGCAGGCGGCCCTGCATATCGCCATCCAGCGCGCGGATCACCGCCGCCGACACCACGCCCTCTGGCGCGCCGCCGATGCCGTAGAGCACGTCGACTTCGCTGTCAGGCATACAGGTAAGGATAGAGGCCGCCACGTCGCCGTCCGGGAACGCAAACACGCGTACGCCAAGCTGTTGTAGCTGCGCGATGATCGCGTCGTGGCGCGGTTTCGCCAGAATAGAAACCGTCAG
The DNA here is from genome assembly GCF_002431095.1 of Pantoea sp. UBA5923. Classification (NCBI taxonomy): domain Bacteria; kingdom Pseudomonadati; phylum Pseudomonadota; class Gammaproteobacteria; order Enterobacterales; family Erwiniaceae; genus Pantoea; species Pantoea sp. UBA5923. Next base: position 84,494 of record NZ_DJDN01000029.1, read on the forward strand.
CTGCGTCAGCGGCTTGCCCAGTGCCGTCGCGATATTACGCAGATTGGTCTCCAGCGGCAGGTTGAGATCGATATGACCCCGCGCCGCCGGGCCGACAATCAGCTTTTCCATATACATATCCGGCGCGTGCAGAAAACTGCCTTTGTCGCCGACTGCCAGCACCGCCAGCGCGTTAGCCTGGCCCATCGCAGTCATGCGCGTGCCTTCGATCGGATCGACTGCGATATCTACCGCGTCGCCGCGTCCGCTGCCGACCTTTTCGCCGATATAGAGCATCGGCGCTTCATCGATTTCCCCTTCGCCGATCACAATCTGGCCGTCGATATCAATGGTGTTCAGGACGTGTCGCATAGCGTGGACAGCGGCGCCGTCGGCGCTGTTTTTGTCGCCGCGACCCAGCCAGCGATAGCCAGCTAAGGCTGCCGCTTCGGTCACGCGGGAAAATTCTATGGCAAGTTCTCGTTTCATGGCCTGCACCTGATGAAAAAGGGCAGTGTAGCATAGCGGGGAAGGGCAAAAAAAAGCCCGCGACAGGGTCGCGGGCGCAGAGTGCTCAGAAAGCGTGTCGGCGAAAGGCCGTGGTCAGCGAGTAAAACATCCCGCGTAAGGACGCGGGACGGTGCATTACTCGTCGTGTTCTTCCCACGCCTGCGCGCGAGCCACAGCTTTTCTCCAGCCGGCGTAACGAACGTTGCGCTCGGTGGTCTCGATGCTTGGGCGGAATTCACGTTCGATAACCGCCTTGGCGCGAACCTCTTCCAGGTCGCCCCAGAAGCCCACAGCCAGCCCCGCCAGATAGGCGGCGCCCAGCGCGGTAACTTCACGCACTTCCGGACGCTCAACGCGTGTGCCGAGAATGTCGGACTGGAACTGCATCAGGAAGTTGTTCGCTACCGCGCCGCCATCCACGCGCAGCGACTGCAGGCGTGTATTGGCGTCGTTCTGCATCGCTTCCAGCACGTCGCGCGTCTGGTAGGCGATAGACTCCAGCGTGGCGCGAATAATGTGGTTAGCATTAGCGCCGCGCGTCAGGCCGAAAATCGCGCCGCGTGCATAGGGATCCCAGTAGGGCGCGCCCAGACCGGTAAAGGCCGGAACCATATAGACGCCGTTGGTATCTTTAACCTTAAGAGCGAAGTATTCAGAGTCGGTAGAGTCGCTGATCAGCTTCATCTCGTCACGCAGCCACTGAATAGAGGCGCCGCCGATAAACACTGCGCCTTCCAGCGCATAGTTCACTTCGCCGCGCGGGCCGCAGGCGATGGTGGTCAGCAGGCCATGCGATGAAGTTACCGCTTCGGTGCCGGTGTTCATCAGCATAAAGCAGCCGGTGCCGTAGGTGTTTTTCGCCATGCCCGGCTGAACGCAGAGCTGGCCGTAGAGCGCCGCCTGCTGGTCGCCTGCGATACCAGCGATAGGAATACGCGTACCGCCTTTACCGCCGATGTTGGTCTGACCGTAAACTTCCGAAGAGCCTTTCACTTCCGGCAGCATTTCACGCGGAATGTCGAGGATCTCCAGCATACGCTGATCCCATTCCAGCTTGTGAATGTTGTACATCATGGTACGCGAGGCGTTGGTGTGATCGGTAATATGCACGCGGCCTTGGGTCATTTTCCACACCAGCCAGGTATCCACGGTGCCGAACAGCAGCTCGCCGCGCTTCGCGCGTTCACGCGCGCCTTCTACATGGTCGAGGATCCATTTAACCTTGGTGCCGGAGAAGTAGGGGTTAATCACCAGGCCGGTGGTGTGCTGGATATACTCTTCCAGACCCTCTTTTTTCAGCTTATTGCAGTAGTCCGCGGTGCGCGGATCCTGCCACACGATAGCGTTATAGATCGGCTTGCCGGTCTCTTTGTCCCAGACGATGGCAGTTTCACGCTGGTTGGTGATGCCGATTGCGGCGATCTCATCAGAACGGATGTCGGCGTGCGCCAGCACCTCTACCAGCGTAGAGCTCTGGGATGCCCAGATATCCATCGGGTCATGTTCAACCCAGCCGGCTTTAGGGTAGATCTGGGTAAATTCACGCTGCGATACCGCAACGATATTGGCGTCATGATCCAGCACAACGGCGCGTGAGCTGGTGGTGCCCTGGTCGAGCGCAACAATATATTTTTTATCAGTAGTCGTTGTCATAATGCATTCCCGATGAAAAGGTGAAACTTACGCTTTACGCTGCTCAGCGCGTGCGACCGGTTTTTCTGATTTGCTGCTGGCCACTACTGCGCCCGGCAGATGGCGACCAATCAGTGCGCGATAGGAGAAGGCGCCCAGACAGGCTCCCACTAACGGGCCAAAGATCGGTACCAGGAAGTAGGGGATATCTTTACCGCCCGTGAAGGCAACGTTACCCCAACCAGCGAAGAAGGCGAACAGCTTGGGTCCGAAATCACGCGCCGGGTTAAGGGCGAAGCCGGTCAGCGGGCCCATGGAACCGCCGATAACGGCTACCAGCAGACCGATCAACAGCGGCGCCAGCGGACCGCGAGGTACGCCGTTGCCATCGTCGGTCAGCGCCATGATCACCGCCATCAATACCGCTGTAATCACCATTTCAACCAGAAACGCCTGTCCCACGCTGATATGCGGGTTAGGGTAGGTTGAGAAGATACCGGCGAGATCCAGGCTCTGAACCGTACCGCGCACCATCTGGTGACTCTGCTCGTAATCGAAAAACAGATTGTAATAAAGGCCGTAAACCAGCGCGGCTGCGCAGAATGCGCCTGCGACCTGCGCCAGAATATAGGGAACCACCTTACGCCCTTCAAAGTTGGCGAACAGACAAAGCGCCACCGTGACGGCAGGGTTAAGATGAGCGCCAGATACGCCGGCGGTAAGGTAAACGGCCATGGAGACGGCAAGTCCCCAGACAATGCATATTTCCCATTGTCCGAAGGCGGCACCAGCGACTTTCAGCGCGGCCACGCAGCCTGCGCCAAAAAAGATAATTAAGCCGGTCCCAATAAATTCGGCGATGCACTGCCCTTTCAGTGTGTTCGTTGTCTGACTCATAATGGTATTCCTGAAGCGAGGTTAAATTTTATCAGTTTTTGTTCTCAATCCATGAGCCACCCAGCTCTCTTGTAGGGCTGATGTGAATTTATCGTTAACGAGCATAAACGAGAAATAGCGAAATCTAAATCTGTGTGCTGAGTCAAAAAAATGCGCGTTTTCGCGCCTTTTGGCTTTCATGAAACATCATTTCATCTTTTTAACCGCTTCGTTTTTAGTCAGGCTCGCGTCTGGCGGTCAGGCTCCAGGCATAAGCCGAAAAATGGTACAGACTGCGCTCGCAGCGCCCACGTCGCTGGACTTGCGCTATCAGGCTACATACAATCGGAAACATTGTTGCTGGCCTGGCTGATACAGGGCGTCATGCGCTAAGGCTGGCATCATCAACGCCCTGCGAGAATTTAGGAGAGGTCAGAAAGATGTCATTTGAAGTATTCGAGAAACTGGAAGCGAAAGTACAGCAGGCGATTGATACCATCACCCTGCTGCAGATGGAAATCGAAGAGCTGAAAGAGCAGAACAACGCGCTGAGAAACGAAGCGCAACAGGCCGCGGGCAATCACGACTCGCTGGTGCGTGAAAATCAGCAGCTTAAGGAAGAGCAGCATCTGTGGCAGGATCGCCTGCGTGCACTGCTGGGAAAAATGGAAGAGGTGTAAGCGCCTCAGTAGAATGAAAAACGGGAGCGATGCGCTCCCGTTTTCGTTTCTGACGCTACTCGATATCGAGCGGATCTTCAGAAAGGATAATGCCGGTATTGTCGGCATAGAGATGGTCGCCGGAGAAGAAGGTAACGCCGCCGAAGTTAACGCGCACATCGCTTTCCCCGATGCCTTCGCCCGCCGCGCCCGCCGGAACAGCGGCAATCGCCTGAATGCCGATCTCCAGCTCCTCCAGGTCGTCTACCTGACGTACGGAGCCGTAAACCACCAGGCCTTCCCATTCATTTTCAACCGCCAGGCGAGCCAGCTGCGCATCAACCAGCGCGCGCCGCACCGAGCCGCCGCCGTCAATCACCAGCACGCGGCCCCGTCCGTTCTCTTCCAGCAGGTCGTAGAGCAGGCCGTTGTCTTCAAAACATTTCACTGTGGTTATCTGACCACCAAATGAGGTGCGGCCACCAAAGTTTGAAAAAAGTGGTTCAACAACGTTCACTTCTTCATGATAGATGTCGCAGAGTTCAGAGGTATCGTATTTCATGATGGGTTCATCTGTTTGCCACAGGAGCGGTAAGTATACCGCCAGTTGCGGATTGTTGGCAAAATCATCAGCGGAAAAAAGGCGCTGCATCAGCAGCATGCAGAAAATAAAAGCCCGGCGCAGTGGCCGGGCTTTGCGCAAGCGCATTGAAAAACGGAATTACAGGATAAAGCGGCTGAGATCTTCGT